>CAJMBB010000169.1 GCA_905211615.1 uncultured Collinsella sp.
GTCTGCCGGCGGGGGAGGCGTCTGCGAGGACGAGCTGGCCTTTTTGCCCATGTAGAGCAGGTGGTAGCAGGCGCTGACGGTGCTCTGCGTAAGGTCCCAACCCAGGGCCTCCCACATGGCGGTCTGCGCGATGCAGTAGAAATAGATGTTGTCCTGACCGATGAACTGGTAAATCTGAGCGTCGTCAGAGCACCACCAGTCGCGCCAGTCGAGCGAGCTGTGCTGGTAGGTGGGCGCGGGCACCTGCGTGGAGTCGGCGGCGGGCTCGCCCATGAGGGCGGCATCCTGGGCGGCGACACCCTCGGTCACGCCGGCGGCCTTGGCATCGCGTGCAAGCACGGTGCGGGTGTAGCTGATGGGCGCCCACAGGCTCTCGGGCCAGCACCAGCAGGTGACGTCGTTCACGCCGTCGACCTCGGGCACCGGAACGCCCCAGTCGATGTTGCCGGTGATGCGGAAGGGCACGAGCGCCTTGCCGCTGCGGAAGCGCACGCCGCCGTTGGCGAGCACTGCGTGGGCATCGTCGCGCTCCTTCCAGCTGGGGAAGGTGACGGTAAAGCTGCTCTTGTTGCCCTCGGGCTCCAGCACGGTGTGTTCAGGAAGCTGATCCTCGACGGCATCGAAGGCCTCGCGGAACTTGTTCTGGATGTAGAGCTGGGCCGGTAGCAGCCACTCCTCCATAGTCTTGGAGACCACGGAGCGAACCTGCGGGTTCTGGGCGAGCTTGGCGGTATAGGTCTTCATAAAGTCGAGGTAGGCCGGCAGGTCGAAGTAGAGGTTGTCGACCGGGCGCAGCTCGGGCACCTCGCCGGTGAGCTGGCTCTTGGGTGCGATGAGCTCCTCGGGCTCAAACTGGTGACCCAGGTCGCACTCGTCGGCATAAGCCTTCTCGGACTTGCAGCCCTGGATGGGGCAGCGGCCGATCACCTGACGGCCGTTGAGGAACGTGCCGGCCTTGGCATCGTAGAACTGCAGCGTGGAGCGCTTGGAGATGGTGCCCTGCTCGTGCAGGCGCTCGATAATCTCGGCGGTCACCTCGTTGTGAATCTGCGCAGCCGGCTCAAGGCCCGAGCCGCCGTAGATGTCGCAGCTGATGTTGTAGTTGTTGAGGGTCGCGGCCTGGCGGGAGTGATTGGACTCGACATACTCGCCGATGGACTTGTCGTAGCCTTCGTTCTCATTGAGCTTGCGGTAGCTCTCCATGATGGGCGAGCCGTAGCAGTCGGTGCCCGAGGTGAAGATGACGTTCTCGCGGCCCAGACGGTCGCGCAGGAAGCGGGCGAAGAAGTCGGCAGGGACAAAGACGCCGCCAACGTGGCCAAAGTGAAGGCCCTTGTTGCCGTAGGGCTCGCCGGCGGTAACGATGGCGCGGCGAGGCCAGCTGGGACGGTCGTTCATGGAGTATTTGGATGCCATGGGACTCCTTCGCATATGGTGAGAGCGCGGCCGGGCGCAAGGCCTGGCGACGCGGTGGTCAATTCGTGCATATCGTTCGACATTATCGCACATGCGGACGGGTACGTGGCAGGGGCGCTATCCTAAGATGCTATGAATGAGATTTCCAACATACATGCGTTTGAAGACGAGGATTTTCTGCACGCTTGCTTCGTGTGGGGGATGGTCGTCGTCGGCGTGTTTGCCGTGTGCCTGGTGCCGGTGTTTATGCTGCTGGGCGGGCCTGCGGATCTGGATGCGGCTGACGCGGGCGGCTGGATGGCTGTCGTGGGCTGGATAGTCGGCTTGGCTGCGATCTCAATGGCGTCGTTCGCCGTGCACGAGCTGGTGCACGGTGTGTTTTTTAAGCTGCTGGCGCCTGCGGGCGCGAAGGTGACCTTTGGGGCGAATCGCGAGACGGCGATGATCTATGCCTGCGCCGAGGGTGTTGTGTATTCGCGCCGGCGGTACATGGCGGTTTGCCTGGCGCCGACGGTTGTTGTGACGATAGCGTTTACCCTGGGGTTTGTGTTTTCGGGCTATCCACTGCTGTGCTACCTGGCGGCCGGCTTGCATTTGTCGGGCTGTGTGGGCGACTGGTATTACGTGCGGACCATTTTGCGCGACCGCCGCATTGTCGCCTGCGAAGATACGTCCTTTGGCGTGCGCTTTTTTGGGTGAGGAGATGTCGATGAAGTCGTTGTTGCTGCATGCGTGCTGTGCACCATGCTCGCTTGAGCCGGTTCGCCTGCTGCGCGAGGAGGGGTTTGAGCCCACGATTTGCTGGACCAACCCCAATATTCAACCGCGCGATGAATGGCAGCGTCGCCTAGACGAGCTGCGCCGGTGGTGTGCCGATGGCGACATCGAGCTCATCGAGGCAGGGGAGGACCGTGAGCGCTGGGAGACCGGCGTGGCACCGCTGGGTGCCGATCGGCCTCGTCGCTGTCGCGCGTGCTATGCCCTGCGCTTGGCCGAGGCATGCCGCGTGGCCCAGGAGCGCGGGTTTGAGTTTGTGGGCACGACGCTCGCCGTCTCGCCGTACCAGCTGTTCGATACCTGCAATGACGTGCTTGAGCGCTTGGCGGCGGCACATGGGCTCACCCCGGTGATTCGCGATTTTCGCCCGTATTACCCCGAGGCGACACGCCGTTCGCGCGAGCTTGGCATGTATCGGCAGAACTACTGTGGTTGCCGCTTCTCGGCTGTCGAGGCGGCCATGGACCGCGCCCGCATCCGCGACGAGCGCAAAGCGTCCAAAAAGTAGTTCTTTTGGGCTGGCAGCCTGCTAGGATGTAGGGCGGACTTTAGCTATATAAGGAGTATCCGACGTGTCTATGCGTACCGATGATTTTGACTACAACCTTCCTGAGGAACTGATTGCACAGGCTCCTGCCGATCCGCGCGACTCCTGCCGCCTGCTGGTGGTTGATCGCAAAGGCTCCCAGGCGGGAACGCCGCTGGAGCACGGCGGCACCGTTGAGCATCGCATCTTCCGTGACATCATCGACTATATCGAGCCGGGCGACGTGCTCGTTATCAACCAGACGCGCGTGATGCCGGCTCGCCTGATTGGCCGCAAGACGGGCTCGGGCGGCGTGGTCGAGACGCTGCTGCTCAAGCGCCGCGAGGATGTTGACCCGCTGGGTCACGTCTGGGAGTGCCTGGTCAAGCCGGGCAAGCGCCTGAAGCCCGGTGCTCAGATTGAGTATCGTGCAGGCGGCGCCCATGCGCCCGAGGGGGCTCCAGTGGTGCTGACGGCCGAGGTCGTCGACTTTGTCACCGATAGCCGCGGCGGCCGCTTGGTGCGTTTTGAGCCGGCCGGTTGCAATGCCGCCGGCGAC
The DNA here is from genome assembly GCA_905211615.1 of uncultured Collinsella sp. Classification (GTDB taxonomy): domain Bacteria; phylum Actinomycetota; class Coriobacteriia; order Coriobacteriales; family Coriobacteriaceae; genus Collinsella. The sequence continues at coordinate 3,279 of CAJMBB010000169.1, forward strand.
CCGCGCACGCTCGACGAGGCCATCCATGCTGCCGGCCACGTGCCGCTGCCGCCCTACATTACCGATTACGAGGGCGACCCCGAGAAGTACCAGACCGTCTACGCCATGAAGGAGGAGCACTCGGCTGCCGCTCCTACGGCGGGTCTGCACTTCACGCCCGAGCTCATGGCCGCTATCGAGGCCAAGGGCGCGAAATTTGCCGCTGTCGAGCTCGAGGTGGGCATCGATACCTTCCGCTTGGTAGAGGAGGACGACCCCACGCAGCACGTCATGCACACCGAGCGCTACCACGTATCGCAGGAGGTTGTCGACGCCGTGCATAAGGCCAAGGCCGAGGGCCATCGTGTGATCGCCGTCGGCACTACCGCGGTGCGCTCGCTCGAGAGCGCGTTTGACACGGACGCGCCGGTGTCCGATCCGGCCGTGACGGCGCGCTATTTTGAGGGCCGCGAGGACGGGGCCGATACACTTGGCCGCGGTGACATCGTGGTGCGCGAGAACGCCACGACGCAGCTCTACCTCATGCCCGGATCGACCTATCACGTGGTCGACGCGCTGATCACAAACTTCCACGTGCCGCGCTCCACGCTCATGATGCTCGTGAGCGCGCTTGCCACCCGCGACCAGATCATGGATGCCTACGCCGCCGCCATCGAGGAGCGCTACCGCTTCTTCAGCTTCGGCGACGCCATGTTCATCAAATAAATTTGAAAGGAATTTTCTTTACATGTACAAGCTTATCAAAAGAGAAAACCACGCGCGGCGCGGCGAGCTCCAAACCGTGCACGGTACGGTGC
>CAJMBB010000170.1 GCA_905211615.1 uncultured Collinsella sp.
AGTCGAGGTAAACCTTTCCCGCCCGCCTATATTTGCCGCTATTACACTTGACGGCGGGGTACAATAAACCCGCATGCGGATTTTCGTTGCGGGCGCCTCCCATCGCCGGGGCGTGCCCGGGAGCATCCGGCATGCGGCCTTTGCGGCGCTCGGTCATGTGCAAGACGGGTAGCTGGGCCTGTGGAGCGCGTGCAGCCCTCCTCGCCTCGGCATGCCTTCTCTCCACGCCATGTACCTGCTGCCAAGTCCGCCTGCCAGATGATTGGAAGCAACAGCGTAAATCCCATCACGCCAACATCCCGGCGATCGCCGGGGCCTGTATACCTATATGAGAGGAGAGGGGTATATGGCGCGTAAGTTTAAGTCTATGGACGGCAACGAGGCGGCCGCATATGTTTCGTATGCGTACACCGAGGTAGCGGGAATTTATCCCATTACGCCGTCCAGCCCGATGGCCGACCATGTCGACCAGTGGGCGGCCCAGGGTCGCAAGAACATCTTCGGCACCCCGGTCAAGGTCGTCGAGATGGAGTCCGAGGCAGGTGCGGCCGGTACCGTTCACGGTTCGCTGGGCGCCGGTGCTCTGACCACCACCTACACGGCTTCTCAGGGTCTGCTCCTGATGATCCCGAACATGTACAAGATCGCGGGCGAGCAACTCCCGGGCGTCTTCCACGTCTCCGCGCGTTGCGTCGCTTCCCACGCCCTGAACATTTTTGGCGATCACTCCGACGTCATGGCCTGTCGTCAGACCGGCTTCGCCATGCTCGCCGAGGGCAACGTCCAGGAGGTCATGGACCTCTCGCCGGTGGCTCACCTTGCCGCCATCGAGGGTAAGACCCCGTTCCTTAACTTCTTCGACGGCTTCCGCACCAGCCACGAGATCCAGAAGGTCGCCATGTGGGACTACAAGGATCTGGCCGAGATGTGCGACATGGACGCCGTCCAGGCTTTCCGCGACCACGCGCTCAACCCTGAGCACCCGCACACCCGCGGCAGCCACGAGAACGGCGATATCTTCTTCCAGAACCGTGAGGCCTGCAACAAGGTCTACGACGAGCTTCCCGCCGTCGTCGAGGGCTACATGAAGAAGATCAACGAGAAGCTCGGCACCGATTACGGCCTGTTCAACTACTACGGCGCTCCCGATGCCGACCGCGTCGTCGTGTGCATGGGCTCCTTCTGCGACGTGCTCGAGGAAGTCATCGACTACCTCAACGCTCACGGCGAGAAGGTCGGCCTGGTCAAGGTCCGTCTGTTCCGTCCGTTCTCCATCAAGCACTTCGTCGACGTTCTCCCCGAGACCGTCCAGAAGATCGCCGTCATGGACCGTACCAAGGAGCCGGGTTCCATCGGCGAGCCGCTCTACCAGGACGTCGTCTCCGCTCTCTACGAGGCCGGCAAGACGGGCATCAAGGTCGTCGGCGGCCGTTATGGCCTGGGCAGCAAGGACACGCCTCCCGCGTCCGCGTTCGCTGTCTTCGAGGAGCTCAAGAAGGACGAGCCCAAGCGCGAGTTCACCATCGGCATTGTCGATGACGTGACCAACCTGAGCCTGCCTGAGGCCGAGGATGCGCCCAACACCGCAGCCCCCGGCACCATCGAGTGCAAGTTCTGGGGTCTGGGTGGCGACGGTACCGTCGGCGCCAACAAGAACTCGATCAAGATCATCGGCGACCACACCGACAAGTACGTCCAGGCCTACTTCCAGTACGACTCCAAGAAGACCGGCGGCGTCACCGTCTCGCACCTGCGCTTTGGTGATTCTCCGATCCGTTCGCCGTACTACGTGACCAAGGCCGACTTTGTCGCTTGCCACAACCCCAGCTACATCGTTAAGGGCTTCAAGATGGTCCGCGACGTCAAGCCGGGCGGCACCTTCCTGGTCAACTGCCAGTGGAGCGACGAGGAGTTCGCCGAGCACATGCCCGCCGTGGCCAAGCGCTACATCGCGAACAACAACGTCAACGTCTACCTGATCGACGCTATCGACCTGGCGGCCAAGGTCGGCATGGGCAAGCGCACCAACACGGTGCTCCAGTCCGCCTTCTTCGCGCTGGCCAAGGTCCTGCCCGCCGAGGACGCCCTGCAGTACATGAAGGACGCGGCTACCAAGTCCTACATGAAGAAGGGCCAGGCTATCGTCGACGCCAACCACAAGGCCATCGATGCCGGCGCTACCGCCTTCCGTAAGTTCGAGGTTCCGGCCGACTGGGCTACCGCCGAGGATGCCGCCCCCGTCGAGCTCTCCGAGGAGACCAAGTCCGCTATCGCCCAGCAGGTCAAGAACCTGCTCGAGCCCATCGATCGCATGGACGGCGACAGCCTGCCTGTTTCCGCCTTCGTCGATTGCGCCGACGGCCAGTTTGAGCTGGGCGCCTCCGCATACGAGAAGCGCGGCGTCGCCGTGGTCGTTCCCCACTGGGACGAGACCAAGTGCATCCAGTGCAACCAGTGCGCCTACGTGTGCCCGCATGCCACCATCCGTCCGTTCGCGATGACCGAGGACGAGGCTGCCGCCGCGCCCGAGGCCACCCGCACGCTCGACGCCATGGGCCCCAAGGCCAAGGGCATGAAGTTCACTATGGCTGTGTCCCCGCTCGACTGCATGGGCTGCACCAACTGCGTCAAGGTCTGCCCCAAGGGCGCCCTCGAGATGGTTCCCACCGAGCAGGAGATGGACCAGCAGCCCGTTTGGGACTACATGGTCGAGAACGTCTCCGAGAAGAAGGAGCTCATCGCGGCCAACGTCAAGGGTAGCCAGTTTAAGCAGCCCTACCTGGAGTTCTCGGGTTCCTGCGCCGGCTGCGCCGAGACCGCCTATGCACGTCTGGTGACCCAGGTCGCCGGCGACCGCATGTTCATTTCCAACGCCACCGGCTGCTCCTCCATTTGGGGTAACCCCGCTGCCACCGCTCCTTACTGCAAGGACAAGGACGGTCACGGCCCGGCGTGGAACAACTCCCTGTTCGAGGACAATGCCGAGCACGGTCTGGGCATGGCCGTTGGCTATGAGGCCGTTCAGCACAAGCTGATCGCCGCTACCCAGGACATCATCGCTGCCGATGGTCCGTCCGATGAGCTCAAGGCCGCCGGCCAGGCTTGGATCGACTCCGTCAACGACGCCGAGGCCTCCAAGACCGCTGCTGCTGCCTACGTTGCCGAGCTCGAGAAGTGCGGCTGCGACGCTTCCAAGGCGATCCTCGCCGACAAGGCTTACCTCACCAAGAAGTCCTTCTGGATCTTCGGCGGCGACGGTTGGGCTTACGACATCGGCTTCGGTGGCCTGGACCACGTCCTGGCTTCCGGTCACAACGTCAACGTCTTCGTCTTCGACACCGAGGTTTACTCCAACACCGGTGGTCAGGCCTCCAAGGCCTCGAACCTGGGCCAGGTCGCTCAGTTCGCCGCTGCCGGTAAGGTGACCAAGAAGAAGTCCCTGGCCGAGATCGCCATGAGCTACGGCTACGTCTACGTGGCTCAGGTCGCCATGGGCGCCAATCCGGCTCAGACCCTCAAGGCCATCCACGAGGCCGAGGCCTACGACGGCCCGTCCCTCATCATCGGCTACAGCCCCTGCGAGATGCACTCCATCAAGAAGGGCGGCATGCAGAACTGCCAGGCCGAGATGAAGAAGGCTGTCGAGTGCGGTTACTGGAACCTCTTCCGCTTCAACCCCGAGGCTGCTGCCGGCAAGAAGTTCTCGCTTGATTCCAAGGAGCCCGCGGGCGGTTATCAGGAGTTCCTGATGAACGAGGCCCGTTACGCTTCGCTGACGCGTTCCTTCCCCGAGCGCGCCGAGGAGCTCTTCAAGGAGAATGAGCAGGCCGCTATGGACCGCTATCAGCACCTGCTGAAGCTCAAGACGGTGTACAACGAGGCCTAGGTCTCCCACCGCAGGATCTGAGGGCTGACCTTCGCGGACGTCCTCGGACATGAAAGAACCCCCGCTGCGCACTACGTGCGGCGGGGGTTCTTTCGTCCTGACGCTCCTATTTGGCAAGGTGTTTTTTAGAATCCATTTTGCGCTCGGCCTC
>CAJMBB010000171.1 GCA_905211615.1 uncultured Collinsella sp.
CCCGCCGATGTCGAGCCCGCCGACGTCCGTCCCGGTCGCAGCCATCGTACTGCTGCTAAACGCACGTCCAAGGCCAAGGCTTCCAAGAAGGGTGTGTCCGAGGATTCCGCCGAGACGACCGCCGATGCATCGACTGATGCCGCCGAGCCCCAAGACGTCGAGCAGTCTGCGTCCGAGAAGCCCAAGCGCGGTCGTAAGAAGTCCGCTAAGGCCAAGGCGTCCGAGCAGCAGGCTGATGTCGAAGCACAGGTCGATTCCGGCGCCGAGGCCAATGGCGCCGCTTCGGCCAATGCCGACGCCGCCGCAACCGATGGTGCCGCGCCCGCCGAGGCCGAAGACGGCGCTCGCCCCAACCGTCGCCAGCACAAGCGTAACGACGAGCGCAACGACCGCAAGGACGAGCGCAACAACGACCGTCGCAACCGCCAGCGCGATCGCAAACAGCGCAACAAGGAGCGCAACGCCGCCCCCACCGAGCCCACGCTTTCGCGCGAGGAACTCGCGGCCATGAAGGTCGCTGAGCTGCGCGAGAAGGCCAAGGAGTTCGAGATCGAGACGACCGGCAAGAAGAAGGCCGAGCTCGTCGAGGAGATCTACACTACCGCCGCAAAGGCCGAGGGTTTCCGCGATATCAAGGGCATTCTGCAGATTCGCCCGGACAGCTCCGGCATCATCCACGCCCATGGCTACATGAAGTCCAACGACGACGCCTTCGTGCCCGCATACCTCATCCGTTCCGCGCGTCTGCGCACGGGCGATGTCATCGAGGGCTCGCTGCGTCCTTCGCGCGGCGGCGACAAGCGCGCCGGCCTCGCCAAGATCACGACCGTTAACGGCATGGATCCTGAGCAGATTCGCAATCGTCCCAAGTTCGGCGACCTCACCCCGGTCTATCCCAACGAGCCGCTGCGCATGGAGCATGGCAAGGATTCCATTACCGGTCGTGCCATCGATATCGTGTCGCCGATCGGCAAGGGTCAGCGTGGTTTGATCGTATCGCCGCCCAAGGCCGGCAAGACCACGATCCTCAAGAAGATCTGCCAGTCCATCTCTATCAATAACCCCGAGGTGCACCTCATCTGCCTGCTCGTCGACGAGCGCCCCGAAGAGGTCACCGATATGCAACGCTCCATTAAGGGCGAGGTCGTGGCCTCGACCTTCGACATGCCCGCCGACAACCACACTCGCGTGGCCGAGCTCGTGATCGAGCGCGCCAAGCGCATCGTGGAGCTGGGCGGCGACGTCGTCGTGGTGCTCGATTCCATCACGCGCCTTGCCCGTGCCTACAACCTGGCCGCGCCCGCCTCGGGCCGCATCCTTTCGGGCGGCGTCGATTCGGCGGCCCTGTATCCGCCCAAGCGCTTCCTGGGCGCAGCCCGCAATATCGAGAACGGTGGCTCGCTCACCATCCTGGCTTCCGCCCTTATCGATACCGGCTCCAAGATGGACGAGGTCATCTTTGAGGAGTTCAAGGGCACCGGTAACATGGAGCTCAAGCTCGACCGCGACCTGGCCGACCGTCGTATCTTCCCGGCCATTGACCCCGTTGCCTCCGGTACGCGCAACGAGGATCTGCTGGTCGACGAGCAGATGCGCCCGTTTGTCTTTGGCCTGCGTCGCATTCTTGCCGGCATGAACAACACCGAGCGCGCAGCCGCATCGTTTATCAAGGGTCTTAAGGGCACCAACACCAACCAGGAGTTCCTGGTGCGTTCGGCCAAAAAGCATAGCGACTACGAGCAGACGTTCTAGGTTGTCATCCACACGCAGCGATAGCCATCAATGCGATAAAGGGTCGGGGCTTTGAGCCTCGGCCCTTTTCCATATCGCCGCTCCGCGCTTATTTTTAACCATAAGACTGGTAAGCAGCAGGTTTCCCGTTTCAATCCGACATCGTCGCTTGCAATCGACGGGGCGGTTTCGCATAATAGCTTTTAAGCTTCGCGACGGAAAACGCAGATGAAACGAACCATATACCGTTGCTTTGGGGCATAGCCCCGCTTCATCTTCTCTCGCGCAGCCAACTGAATGATGCGATTTGGGTGCTGGAAGATGGGGAGAGCTCATGGCTTCTTCTGATGCAACACAACGAGCAGTCCTTGCCGGACTTTCGTGCGGGATCGGCCTTGCCGCTCCCGTGGTTATGTATGCCGCGACGCTGCCGTTTTCGTCGGTGAACGAGACGGTCGTGGCGGGTGCGGTTCCCTTCGCCGTGGGCGCGGTGGCGGGCGTGGGCATCTATGCCGCATCGCTGGGTATTTCCGAGTATCGTGCGCAGCGTGAAGAGCGTCTGTTCCAGCCCGATGCCATGGGCGGTGCCGCCAATCTCAATCAACATCAAAGTGAGTTCAAGACCGCCTCGATTCCAGCTCAGCAGCAGGATGCGACTCCTTTCGCTGCGGCTTCTGCTTCTCAGGCTCAGGCGGAGCAGTCTACCTCGGCATTCCTTTCCGGCCTGACCGGTGCGTTCCAGCGCCGTCATGCCGATGATGGTGTCCCTACCATCGCTCGAGCCGCAGATGCTATGGCCGAGGACGAGGCTTGGTCTATGATCGACAGCATGCTCGACGACGATTCGCCGGTGAGCTGCGACCCTGCACACTCGCGCGACGTCTATCAAGTCGCCATCGACGAGCTCACCAACGGCGGGCAGACCGGCTCCCTCAATCGCGACGACATCGCCGCCGCGGCACGCGCCGTGTCTGGTTCCCAGGCCGCCCCTGCGGGCAGCACGGCGGCTTTTGTGGCACTCGTTGCCAACGCGGCAGCCAATAACGCCTACAACGCTACCTCGGCGGACGTGGACGCTTCTACCGATAATTCGTACGTTGATGAAGCCATGACCGCGGACGAGGAGGCCGTTGCCGCCCGCCGCGCCGCCGAAAGCTCGCTGTGGGGCGCTCCTGCCCAGCAGCAGGCGGCCGAGGCTGCGCCGTACAATGCAAACCTCGCCAGCATGCCTATCATCTCCGGTGCCGCGGACATCGATCTCGATGACCTCGATGAGCCTGCAGCCATCACCGCATCGATTGATGCCCAAGATCGCATTGACACCGGCGACCTTCCGGACGCCTCGCTCGAGGTTGATGTTCCCATGGTTGATTACTCGGGCCACGAGGACATGTGGGCCGCCGCCACCGCGATCCTGGATGAGATTGACGAGCCCGCTCCTGTTACGGCCCCCGCTCCCGTCGCTGCCCCTCAGCCTGCTGCCCCCGCCTATGTCGGCCGTCACAGCGCTGTGTTCCCCGAGGATACCGCCCGTATCTCGCGTGAGAGCATCGAGCGGGCCGAGGCTATTGCCGCCGGCATTATGGAAAATCGTCGTCACGAGCGCGTCAATCAGATCCTCGAGGAAGAGATCGAGCGCCTGCAGTCCTCTACCGCCAAGCGTACGGGCCGTGCCTATCTGAGCGTTATCGAGGGCGGTACCGCCAGCTTCGCGCCGCTCCGCGCGGAGGCATAACTTCTGCATGGTTAAGATCAATCGAAAATGGGCGGTCGTGACCTGCCTGATGGCGCTCTTGATCTGGGGCAATTCGCTGGTTCCCGGCTCGGGGTCGGGCTCGTTGAGCCTGACGGTCATGGAAGCTGTCCGCGGTTTCCTGCACGGCGTGGGACTTCCATATGAATGGGTGACCAACTTTGTTGTTCGCAAGTGCGCGCATTTTACCGAGTATATGGTGCTCGGCATCTTGGCAACGCATGCCTTTGATTTTGAGGGCCGGCGCACCTTTGACGTGCTGCTGCCCACGGCGGTGTTCCTGCTGCTGATTCCCTCGATCGACGAGACGATTCAGCTCTTTGTGCCGGGACGCGCCGGCATGATCACCGATGTGATAATCGACTGCTGTGGAGCGGCAACAGGCGTTGTGCTCCGATATCTCTTACGGTCGCTGATATGCGCCAAAAAGGCCGCCTAGGACGTATTGTTTGGTCCTAGGCGGCCTTTTTTATTGGCTCTGTTAGACCAGGATTGACATACATGTGTCCCCACGGTGCCATATCGTT
>CAJMBB010000172.1 GCA_905211615.1 uncultured Collinsella sp.
GCAGCTCGGCGAGCTGGCGCTTGGCAGCCGGCGTAAAGTCGACGCCGTCGGCGCGGTAGATCTTGGTTGCAACGGCCTCGAGGGCATCAGCGACATCAGCGCCGTCCTCATAGGCAAACTTGAGCTCGCTCGGCTGCTCAATCAGACGCATGACCTCATCGGCAAGCTCGAGCGCGCCCTCGCCGCCCTTGGCCCAGACCTCGGAAAGCTTAACGTTGACGCCAAGCTTCTGGCACTCGGACTCGATGAGCGCAAGCTCGGCCTCGGTGTCCGTCGGGAAGCGGTTGATGGCGACCACGCAGGGCAGGCCATAAACGTTCTGGATGTTGTCGACGTGACGCAGCAGGTTGGGCATGCCAGCCTTGAGTGCCTCGAGGTTCTCCTCGTTGAGATCGGCCTTGGCGACGCCACCGTTGTACTTCAGCGCACGAGCGGTCGCGACGACCACGACGGCGCTGGGACGAACGCCCGTCATGCGGCACTTAATGTCGAGGAACTTCTCGGCACCCAGATCGGCACCAAAGCCGGCCTCGGTAATGGCGACATCGCCAAAGCGCATCGCCATACGCGTGGCCATGATAGAGTTGCAGCCGTGGGCAATGTTGGCGAAGGGACCGCCGTGGACAAACGCGGGCGTACCCTCGAGCGTCTGAACGAGGTTGGGCTTGAGCGCGTCCTTAAGCAATGCGGCCATGGCGCCCTGTGCCTTGAGGTCGCGAGCGCGGACGGGCTCGCCGGCAAAGCTGTAGCCGACGACGATCTCGCCCAGGCGCTCCTTAAGGTCGTTGATGCTCGTGGACAGACACAGAATTGCCATGACCTCGGAGGCGACGGTGATATCAAAGCCGTCCTCGCGCGGTACGCCCTGGGCCTTGCCGCCAATGCCGTCGATAACGTGGCGGAGCTGGCGGTCGTTCATATCGACGACGCGTTTCCAAGTGATGCGCTTAACGTCGATGCCGAGCTGGTTGCCCTGCTGAATATGGTTATCGAGCATGGCTGCCAGCAGGTTGTTGGCAGCACCGATAGCGTGGAAGTCGCCGGTAAAGTGCAGGTTGATATCCTCCATGGGGATCACCTGAGCCCAGCCGCCACCGGCAGCACCGCCCTTAACGCCAAAGACGGGGCCGAGCGAAGGCTCGCGCAGGGCCACGGCACTCTTGACGCCGCGACGACGCAGGCCATCGGCCAGACCGATGGTCGTGGTGGTCTTGCCCTCGCCCGCAGGCGTTGGGTTGATAGCGGTCACGAGGACGAGCTTGGCCTGATGATCGGTCGGCTCGTTGAGCAGTGAATAGTCAACCTTAGCCTTGTCGAAGCCGTACGGAATCAGGTGCCTTACGTCGACGCCGGCGTTCTTAGCCACCTCGGTAATGGGCAGCGGCGTGACGGAACGTGCGATTTCGATGTCAGTAGGCATGGGCGGTCCTTTCGTTACCGAATGAGAAAAAGACCAATTCAGCATAGCACGGGCGCGCAATAGTAAAACACCCGTAACCGATGAATGGCGATATGTTTATCCAATGCTCAGCGATAGCCTACAGACTAGCCAAAACAAAGCGCCCTAAACGGTAGGTTCAATCCCCAGGTGCTCAAAGGTGCGAAGGGTTGCCTGACGGCCCTGCGGCGTACGAATCATCAACCCGCACTGCAGCAAATAGGGCTCATAGACATCCTCGAGCGTGCCCGGGTCCTCGCCCACCGCGCTGGCAAGGGTCGTAAGTCCCACGGCACGACCGGAGAACGTCTTAGCGAGCGTCTCCAAAATGCGAATATCCATCCAGTCCAGACCGAGCTCATCGATCTCGAAGAACTCAAGCGCCTGGCGACAGACATCGAGCTCGATGGGGCCGTTGCCACGCACCTGTGCGTAATCGCGCACGCGCTTGAGCAGACGGTTGGCAAGACGTGGCGTGCCGCGCGAACGCGAGCCGATCTCGAGTGCACTGGGATGGTCGATCGTCACGCCCAGGATAGTCGCCGAGCGCGTCACAATCTGCGCGAGCTCCTCGACCGTGTAGTAATCCAGGCGATATGAAATGCCAAAGCGGTCGCGCAACGGGCCGGTCAACATGCCTGAGCGGGTCGTTGCCGCTACCAGCGTAAACTTGGGAATATCCAGGCGAATCGAGCGCGCCGCCGGACCCTTGCCAATCACGATATCGAGGGCAAAGTCCTCCATCGCGGGGTACAGGACCTCCTCGACCGAACGGTTGAGGCGGTGGATCTCGTCGATAAACAGCACGTCACCCGGCTGCAAGTTAGTAAGGATGGCCGCCAGGTCGCCCGTGCGCGCGATGGCAGGGCCACTCGTGGTCTTGATCTGAGCGCCCAGCTCGTTGGCGATAACGGTGGCCAGCGTGGTCTTGCCCAGGCCCGGAGGACCCGAGAAAATCACGTGGTCGAGCGTCTCGCCACGGCTCTGCGCCGCTTCGATCAACACGCGCAGGCTCTGCTTGATGTGCTCCTGGCCACAGTAGTCGTCCAGGCGCTGGGGGCGCAAAGTGCGGTCGACATCGAGGTCCTCGGCCGTCAGCTCCGAGCCCACCATGCGCTCGCCGTGCGCCATGGATGCCGCCGGCGAGTTGCCGGGCGTCGCCCACAGGTCCTGAGAGTCATCGGCTTCCCACATCACGCATCCATTCCGAGTCGCTTAAGCGCCGCGCCGAGCAGATCCTCGACACGCATATTCTGCCCATCATACCCGCTCAGGGCAACATCGGTCTCCTGCGGGCTAAAGCCCATGGAAAGGAGCGCCGCACGGGCGTCATCGATGGCCGAGGGAGCGGCAGCGGGCACGGGCATCGCAACCTGGCCGGGAATCACGTCGACCGGCACAAAGCCCTTGTCCTTGGCAAAGGTACTCTTGAGCTCCAGGATCAGGCGCTGAGCTGTCTTTTTGCCCACACCGGGCACCTTGGCCATGCCCTTGTCGTCCTCGGCCATCACCAGCGAATACAATTGCCCCACGGTATAGGTAGAAAGCACGGCGAGCGCCAAGCGCGGGCCAACGCCCGAGACAGACACGAGCCGATCGAACATCGTGCGCTCATCCTTAGAGGAAAAACCGAAAAGTGTCATGGCGTCCTCGCGCACCTGCATACGCGTGTAGAGGCGGACCTCGCCGCCGGGCGTCGGCAACGTGGCCGCAGTGCTGCCCGAGATGCCGAGCTCAAAGCCAACGCCCGACACATCGACGACAGCAGAGCTCATCGTGGCCTCGACAAGCGTTCCGTGGAGCTGGGAAATCATCAGTATCCGGTTCCTCTCTGTTGATAGAACTCGCCACCGGTGAGGGCGCGGGTGCGGCTGAGGTTTACGTGGCAGATGGCGCAGGCCAGGGCATCGGCGGCATGGTCGGGATGCGGGTCGTGGTCGAGCTGTGTTAGCGTGCGTACCATGTAGGCGACCTGCCGCTTGTCCGCGGCGCCGGTGCCCACCACAGCCTGTTTGATCTGCATGGGCGTGTACTCGCCAATCTCGAGCGCGCACTCCGAAAGCGCCACAAGCGCAGCACCTCGGGCATGCGCCGTGGGAATGGCCGAACGAACGTTGGCGCCAAAGTAGATGCTCTCGACAGCAGCCGTGTCGGGTCGATAACGCTCGACGACATCCTTAAGGTCATGGGCGATATGCGACAGGCGCACCGCGAGCGGGCTGCCCGCGCTGGTCTCGATACAGCCATAGGCACGGCAGCGAACCTCGCCACGCCGCTCCTCGATAATCCCCCAACCCGTATGAGCCAAACCGGGGTCGATGCCCAAAATGACCAAGCCAACCTCCCCTCGCCACAAGCACAGCGCAAGACAAGGCCCCGCGCATCATTCACGAACGTCTGTTCTAGAATAACACAACAGCGACCGTATCTAGCAAGCAAGGTTTAACCATAGGTTGAGCATAAGTCAGCGAGCGAGTCCCTGCCGTGGCAAGGTGTCGCGAAAGAGGAGCGCCGCGTACTTTTGTACGCAAGCGACGGTTTGAGCGGCAGATTGCCCGGCAGGGGCTCGC
>CAJMBB010000173.1 GCA_905211615.1 uncultured Collinsella sp.
CGAAGAGCGTTGCTGCCTAGGCTAGCCCCTTGTCACACAAACTACCGAAGCCTCAGAATAATCATGCACAGCAGGAATATCTCGATCTTGAGTGCCTTAACCACTAGACGCCCTCCCTTCAATATCCAAGTGGTCAGAATCGCCCGATTCGTGTCTGGGCAATAAACGCCCCTTACTCCGCAGGGGTAAAGGGAATCATAGCAGAGCGCCCGAACGTTGCTGTAAGACAGCTCTCGTTCGGGCGCTCTGACGGCGCGAATTGCACGCCGGAATCAATTATCGGTAACGGCCGTTACTCGCCGTCGATGTCGGTCGCGACGGCCTCCTCAATAGCCTCGACGCCTTCGACCGACAGATCTTCTTCGCCGTGGCAGAACTTCTTATCGACCCAGCCGGTCAGAATCGGGGCCATGATTGCCGTGATGATGACGGCAGTGGCGATCTGCGCATACGCGGTGGGCGCAAGCTCGGCATAGCGCGGAGCGACCTCGGCGAGGGCGACCGGCGTGGTCATGGCCGTGCCGGCAATGGTGGAACATGCCACAGCCGCCTTACCATTGCCGCCACACAGGTGCTCGAAGGCAAAGGTAATGGGACCGACGATAAAGAGCGTGATGAGGCCCAGCAGGATGCCCGAAATGCCACCGGCGATGAAGCTCGAAAGGCTCATGGACGCACCGAGCTGAAAACCAATTACAGCGATCGCGGGATTGGCGCCAGGAACCAACAGGTTCTTGATAAACGGGAACAAGTTGCCCAGGACCATGCCGATAACAAGCGGCAGGATGGATCCGATGATGGTGCCGACGGGGATGTTGGCGAGACCCGAAACACCAAGGATGATCATCGTAACGGCGGGGCCGGCCGTAAAGAACAGGATACCGACAGCGCCCTGCTCGGACTCATCGCCGAACTCGCCCATGATGCCCGTATAGAGCGCCATGTTGCAAAACGTAATGCCGCCGATGATGGAAACCGAACTCAGGCCTAAAAAGTTATCGTTAAAGAAGTACGCGACGCCCAGACCCAGCGCGGCTGCCACTACAAGCTTGGGAATCAGCACGACGATGCCGGTCTTGATGGCGCCCGGCGTGGACTTAAAGCTGATGCCGGCGCCCACAAACAGCAGGATCGCGACGACGATGGTATTGGAGCCACCGCGGCAGGCAGCCGTAAAGAAGCCGCCGATCTCAAAGACCTGCGGGCAGAAGGTGTTGAGCAAAAGACCGACGATCATCGGATAGATCATGATGTCGCCCGGAATGCGCGGGACCTTGAATTTCTTTTGCTCGTTGGCGGTCGCTTCCTGTGCCATGAAACCCCATTTCCGCTGACGCAGAACAAAAGCCCACGTCACGCTTTGCTACAGTAAAGTTTGACCATGGTACCAGAAGAAATAGACCAGCTCGGTGAGAAATTCGGTTCGTTAGGCCGGGACGATAACGCGTCCTGCTCCTATACGAGGCTCAAAACGATATAGAACACGATGCCCGAGACGCAGCACCACAGCATCGATTTTGTCTTGACCGCCACGACCACGACGCCGGCGGCCGCAATCCAGGGAACCAAGGCAGGCCAGAGTCCCGCGTCGAACGCGCCGGGGCTCACCAAGTCGTTGGCGACCAGCGCGGCAAAGGCAGCGGGCGGGATATAGCCCAGGGCCTCGGTAATACGGGGCGACAGGGTCCGCCCGCGCAAGGCGAACGCCGGCGCGATGCGAAAGAACGCGATAGCAGCCCACGACGACAGCCACAGAACCAAGAACTCGTTAACGGGCATCGCGGGCACCTCTTCCGTCTAATACAGCATCGCACGCCAGCGCAATGGCAATGCCGACCACGACGCTTGCCGGCACGGCAATATTCGTGAGGCCCAAGAACTTGCATACGGCGACGGACACCGCGCCCGAAACCGCCGCGACAACGTTGCCGCGCGACAGCCGCTGCGAAAAGAGCAGGCAGATAAAGAGTGAGGTGCAGACAAAGGCTGCAATGGCGGTGGGAACATCGACAACGGCGCCGACGATGGCGCCCGTCGTACACGAAACGCCCCATGTTGCGATAAGGATCACATTGAGCACGAAGGACTCACGCGAACCCCAATCCTCCCCTTCAACCAACTTGGCAAGCGAGATGCCGTATGCCTCCTCGGTAAGTGTCGCGGCAACAGCCAGCGTCTGACGCTTCGAGACACCCCTCAGATGCGGCGCGATCGATGCCGAGTAAAGCGCAAAACGCGAGGAGATGGCGGCAACGCTCGCGATAATCGAAGGTGCCGGTACGCCCGCCAGCCACAGATTGCAGATCATAAACTGCCCGCTGCCCGTCACAAACGTGCTGCTCAGAGCAAAGACCATCCAGGGGTCCATTCCCGTCTGCCCCATGATCATTCCGCACGGCGCGCCTATTGCAACATAGGTAAGCATCACCGGCCAGACGGTTCTAACGATTTTGAGCACCATACGCTTCTCATCCTGACAAGGTCTCCGAGCCGCATGTAGCGATACGGCAGAATCATCATCCGACAGCAACCGAGTTCACCTACAATTGCCACCGGATCGAAAGACACAACTTTTTAGGAAGTCATTATGACAGCTATCGATCGAGACCGGGCGCGCGCGGCCTTCAAAAGCTACACCGATGCCTACGACGCCACCAACCCACGCATCGCGCTCAAAATCGAGCATACGTACCACGTGGCCGAGGCATGCGATGCCGTAGCGCGCGAGCAGGGCTGGTCGTCAGAAGATATTGACCTGGCATGGCTTTGCGGCCTGCTACACGATATGGGCCGCTTTGAGCAGCTGCGACGCTGGGACA
Source organism: uncultured Collinsella sp. (assembly GCA_905211615.1). Classification (GTDB taxonomy): domain Bacteria; phylum Actinomycetota; class Coriobacteriia; order Coriobacteriales; family Coriobacteriaceae; genus Collinsella. Next base: position 2,820 of record CAJMBB010000173.1, read on the forward strand.
CCTTTAAGGACGCCGAGAGCATGAGCCATGCGGCGCTGGGCATCGAGGTCCTCTTTGGCGAGAATCCCGCCGATGCACCCGCCGTAACGAGCATCCGCGACTTTATCGATGACCCGGCAGAAGATGAGCTCATCCGAGCGAGCATTGCCTATCACAGCGATTTCCGCCTACCCGCGCGGCTCGACGTGCGCACGCGGAGCTTCTGCGATATCGTGCGCGATGGTGACAAGATCGACATTATGCGCACCATCGCCGACAGCACCGTCGACACCATCCTCAAGGTGGACGAGAAGACGTTTCTCGGCAGCCGTTTCTCGTCGCCGACACTTGCCGCCTTTGACGAGCACCGCTGCGTCGCACGCGATGAGCGCGATGAGCCCGCCGACTTCTTGGTGGGGCTCATCTGCTTTATGTTTGAGCTCGTCTATCCGGCAAGCCGTGCGCTGGCGCGCGTGCAGGGCGATATCTATCGCCTGCTCGACGCGCCCTTTGGCATTACGCGCCCCTTTACCGATCCCGCCACGCAAGCGACCTGGGAGCGCCTAAAGGACGAGATGCGCGACTGGTTGGCGCGCGCCTAGCGCTCAAGCTGGGCCAGTAGCTCCTCGACGACCTCGACGGCATCGCCGACAACCTTGTACTGGGCAGCACCAAAGATGGGGGCATCCGGGTCCTCGTTGATGGCGATAATGCACTCTGCCCCACCGATGCCGGCAAGATGCTGGATGGCGCCCGAAACACCGATACTCACGAGAAGTTTGGGCGAAACCGATACGCCCGTCTGGCCAATCTGATGGCGATACTCCAACCAGCCGGCCTCCACGACAGGTCGCGTGCAGCCAAGCTCGGCTCCCAGAGCCTCGGCGAGCTTTCGCATCAGGGGCAGATTCTTCTTGGAACCAATGCCGCGACCCACCACGACCAGGCGCTCGGCATCGGCGATCGAAGCCTGCTGTCCCCACTCCTCGGCGGGAATCGAGATCTCGACACGAGCTTTGACGTCTTCTGAAAGCGTTACCTGGGTAATCGTTCCAGAACGGCTGTAGTCGAAGTCGGGCGCCTTAAAAATACCGGGGCGCACCGTGGCCATCTGGGGTCGGTGATTGGGGCAGATGATGGTGGCCATCAGGTGGCCGCCGAATGCGGGACGGGTCATCTTCA
>CAJMBB010000174.1 GCA_905211615.1 uncultured Collinsella sp.
CGGCTGCCGTCGGCCACGTTGGAGAGTTGCTGGATCGACAGAATCGCCGCGCATGCAACGACCAATACAAAGCCGATGTAGATGGCTAGGTAGCTAATAAGACCGTTCATTTGCGCTGCTTGCGTGTACATCTCGGAGCGTGTGATGAAGGTTCCCCACAACCCCGGCTCTTTGCCGTCAACGAGCAGATTGTCGAGCAAAGTGTATTTAATGCTCTCGTCTGCCTCGGTCGTATCCATCCCCTGTTTGTAGTTAACGAGCAGGCTACTGGAATACGGCTGCAGATTAAGTTGGGACAACAGCTCGTCGGCAACGACGACGGTACCCGGATTACTGCCCATCGCCGAGTTGGCGATGGCCGCCGTATCTTCGTCCGACTTATCGGTTACGGGCTTGAGCGTATGCCCGCCCAAGGTAAGGGCATGGCCGCCAGCCATATACTTGGTGTACAGGTCGACCAGCTCGCCGCCCATATCACACGTGAGCAGATACTGGTCGTGACCGATGTGCACCGGCTCCTCGCCCATCATCTGGCGCAGTTTGTTGTACTGGCTCGCCGGCGTCACAAACAGATCCATCGCATCGGCATTGCTACCCCCGAACGCCTTGGGAAGCTTTTCGCCTATGATCTTGCACATCTCACTTGGGGTCACCGAAGGATTCGAGCCGCCAAACGGGTAACTCAGATACGAATCGATTTGCACATGCTCACCGGCAACATCGGCGATATCGACCTTCTTGCCGGTCTCGTCGTTGTTGTCCGCCGACTTGCCCTTGCCGTGCCATGCGGGGTACAAATCGACCGTTGTATCGGCCAGCACCATGCGATCGGCTTCATCAGACGGATTGACGTACTCTTTGTAGTAGTCGAGCGTATCGGGCGTGTAATAGACATACGTCTGAGACACATCAACAGGGTTATAGCGCTCCAGGTTTTCGTTCATCACGCTGGCAATCGACATACCGCACGTCACCGAGGTGATGGCCAAAAACAGGAGCATCGCGATGACGCCCATCGAAAAGCACACCGTGTTGACCTTGGCCGCAAGCTGGCGCACGGTAAACATGTTGAGGCCGCGCCAATACACGCCGCGCAGGCTCTGCAGCAGCTTAATGAGCATGCCCGAGAGTCCCCAGAACAGGGCAAAGGTGCCCACGGTAACCATAGCGGTCGTAATACCAAACTGGTTCATGGCCTCTTGCAGCTTGCTGTCCGTCGCGGTTAGTGGGAACCCATCACGTAGCAGACGGTAATAGGCCACGCCCACAAGCACCACGCCCACGGCAAAGATGGCAATCGCGATCCAGGGGTTGCGTGTCTTGATGCTCTCGTTGCGACGCTCGGCACCCATAAGCTCGATGAGTTTGGTACGACGCACGGCGCGAAGGTTCAGCAGTAGCGTGAGCACAAACATTACGAGCATGCAGACAAGGGTCAGATTGAACGCATGCATCGAGAAAAAGAAGTGGAAATTGGCGATCTGTGTCTTAAAGAGCGAGGCCGTAAAGAACGTCATGAGCTGGGAGAGTCCCACACCCAGCACAATGCCGGCGACAAAGGCCACCACCGAGACAATCACCGTCTCGAGCGCCATGATAGTGGCGACGCGCCCGCGCCCCATGCCGAGCACCTGGTACAGGCCAAACTCCTTCTTGCGGCGTTTCATGATGAAGTTATTGGCATACACCATCAAAAAGGCCATGACACCGGCCAAAAAGTACGTCAGGTCGCCGAGCATGCTGCCCATAACCTGCGCCAAGCCCTCTTCATCGATTCCGGCGATGTCGACCTGCATCGAGATGGTGTTAAAAGCATAGAAGACCGTGACGCCCAGGGTGAGCGTCAAAAGGTAGACGAGGTAGTCGCGGCCGGCGCGGCGGACGTTGCCCCAAGCGAGTTTACAGAGCATCGGAGCCCTCACCGCCCATCATGGCAACGACCTCCATAATGCGGTCGAAGAACTCTCGGCGGTCGGTGTCGCCGCGGCGCAGCTCGGTGAAGATCTTGCCGTCGCGAATGAACAGCACACGGCTCGTGTAGCTGGCGGCAAAGCTGTCGTGCGTGACCATGAGCACGGTGGCGCGTAGGCGGCGGTTAAGGGCCTCCAGGCTCTCGAGCAGCAGGCGAGCGCTCTTGGAATCGAGGGCGCCGGTGGGCTCGTCGGCCATGATCATGGTGGGGTCGGTAACGAGCGCGCGAGCCGCGGCAACGCGCTGCTGCTGACCGCCGGACATCTGGTAGGGATACTTGTCGAGCACCTGACTGATAGACAGGCGCGCTGCCACATCCTGCACGCGGGTCGAGATCTCTGCCGAGTTTGTGCGGGCGATGGTGAGCGGCAGAGCGATGTTCTCGCGTGCCGTGAGCGTATCGAGCAGGTTGGAGTCCTGGAAGATAAAGCCCAGCTCCTCGCGGCGGAACTGCGAGAGCTTGGCCTGCTTCATGCGCGTCACGTCCTGCCCGTTGATGCGGATCGTGCCACTTGTGGCGCTATCGATGGTCGACACGCAGTTGAGCAACGTCGACTTGCCCGAGCCCGAAGCGCCCATGATGCCAACAAATTCGCCGCGATTGACGGTAAAGCTGACGTCGTTGAGCGCGCGGGTCACGTTGCCCAGCGCTCCGTATACCTTTTCGAGATGTGCGACCTCCAGTACCGGGGTCGCCATGTGCGTGGTTTGCATACCGAGTCCTTTCTTGCGATTAGTCTACGGCATCTATAGTCGCAAGAAGCCGAGTCGGCTACCATCGATATGGCTTACGCTTGCCTTACCGTTGTGTAAGGTAGGGGTGGCTACCCTGTCACGTGCTGATGTTGAGAGAGGACTCCTGTTGAAGACTGTTCATGTTGCCGCTGGGATCATTCGCAAGGAAGGATCCGACGAGCTACTGGCCGTGCAGCGCGGCTATGGCGACATGCAGGGACTTTGGGAGTTCCCCGGTGGCAAGCTCATGCGCGGCGAGACGCCCGAAGACGCCGTGCGCCGCGAGCTCATGGAAGAGCTACAGGTAAAAGTCACCAACCTGCGCGATTTCTACACCGTTGAGTATGACTACTCCGATTTTCATCTCTCCATGGAGTGCTACTACTGCTCGCTCGCCGATGAATCCAATGAGCCTCAGAAGCACGACCGCCAGCTCGATATCCGCTGGATTCCGCGCACCTCGCTTGCCACCGTTGAGTGGATGCCCGCCGACAAAGGACTTATCGATGCTCTGATTGAGTTGAAGGAAGATCGGCTTGAGAGTGGTGACACCGAGGCCGCCACGAACGAACACCCCGCCACCAAACCCAAGCGCGCACCTAAGCGACGCCGAAAAAAGCGTCCCAAGCCCGGCTTGCTCGACGGCATCGATACTTCGGACCTCTCCGCTGACGAGCGCGAACTGGTCCGCCGTCGCGCCGCCATCAAAAAGTCCATGAAGGGCAACAAACGCGCCAACACCAAGCCCGAGCTGCTCGTACGACAGCGCCTGCGCGCAGCGGGCCTTACGGGTTATCGCTTGGAATGGAAGGTGCCCGGAAAACCCGACATCGCCTTTCCCGGGCGCAAGATCGCCATCTTCGTCAACGGCTGCTTTTGGCACCGCTGCCCTAAGTGCAATCCGAGCCAGCCCAAGCGCAATGTTGAGTTTTGGGAGGCAAAGTTCCGTCGCAACGTCGAGCGCGACCGCGCTGCCGTGGCAGCACTCACTCAAATGGGCTGGACACCCATAACCATCTGGGAATGCGAGCTCAAAAAAGACCGCATCGACGCCACGATGGAAAAGGTCATCGAGCAGGTGCGCGCCGCAGAGCCGCAGCGCTAACAGCAAGCATTCACACGCTCCGCACGTCCGCGCCACATCCGCGCCACAAACCTTAGAAAGCCCTTAAGCCCCCAACCTTTCAAGAGTGTTATGCAATAGCTTTGACCTGCACTGATAATTGTTCTCGGGGGAAGCGGGCACTGCGGGGCGCGGC
>CAJMBB010000175.1 GCA_905211615.1 uncultured Collinsella sp.
GCGAGAGCGGCCGTGGATGTCGGTGCGGACGGGCATGACCTTTCCGTCGATATTCTTGAGCGAGAGCTTGCGGGCACGCAGACGGCAGTTGGCACAATCGTGGATGCAGCCGTTGGCAACCTGCAGAATGCAATGCTCGCTTGTCATGACCCGGGGGCGGCCAAAGACGGTGATGCCCAGAGCCGCGGGCGCGGCGGCGCCGAGCGAGACAATCTCGTCGAGCGTGATCTCGGGCGAGAGCCAAAACGCACCGGCTCCGCGCTCGGCAAGCGCCTCCATGCAGGGCGTGTTGTGCACCGGCAGGCAAGAGCGAATCTCGACCGTGGCGCCGGCCTGCGCGGCTACGGCGAGCTCGGAGATATTGCCGACGGCGACGGTGGCTCCGGCATTGATCCAGGGATCGACGCGCTCGTGGTCAACGGCGCGGCAGACCTCGTCGAGTACGGGTACGATGCCCTGCTCAAACGCATCGGCGGGGGAGAGCTCGGCCGCATCGAGCGCGTCGGTGGTCATGTAGATGCGCGTTGCACCCTCCGCGCGGGCTGCCTCGGCGGTCTCGAGCGAGGTGACGGTGACGCAGATCTGCGGCTCATCGCGGTAGTGCTCGGGCATGGGGCGTGTACATTTGTCGAGTACCGGCAACTCGAGCGTTTTCGCGCGCTCCTCATACGGTGCCAGAATGGCCTTCTCCAGCGCTTTGCAGGCGGCGGCGCGCACCTTGTGCACAGCGGAGAAGCCCATGCCGCAGCCCTCATCGAGCGCCACATCAAAGCTCGCAGCCTCAAAGGGAGAGGAGCCCATGCGCCCGACGTGCTCTACCAGATCGGATGTCTCGACGGCGCGGGTCTTGGCAGCCTCGACGGTAAAGCCGGTGGCGGTGGCAGTGAGCGCGGGGTCGTCGCAGCAAGTAAGCGTGACGGCAAACGGTTCACCCAAACGTGCCACGACGGTTACATCCACGGCGCGGCGGCGCAGCACATCGCGTTTGAGCGCGGCGCCGGCGGCATCGATGGCGCGCTGGCTGCGGATGACGCGCACGCGGCAGCCCTCGGGCATGCTGCGGGGCACGCGACACTCGATGATGTCACCGGCGGCGGCATCATCGGCGGCAATGGTGGTCAGGAACTGGTCAAACTCGTTATCGTGGCGAAGCTCCAGCAGGTCGCCTTTGCCCACGGGCTCAAACAGCTCAATGCGGGCGATGGCGGCGCGGCGACGGCGGTCGTCGGGCTTGAGGCCGCGCACATCGCGGTTGGCCGGGCGGCTGCCCAGCACCGTGCCCACGATCTGGCCGCGGTTGTTGGAACGCTCATAGCTCATCATCTCGTCGCCCGAGGTGCCGTCCTGATAGGCGTGCGTAAAGTCGCGGTTGAAGCAGCGCTTGAGCTGGCGCTGGCGGGCGGCATCCTCATCCTTAGAGGTCGAAACATCGGCAAGCATGTCGTCAATCTGGTGACGATACACATCAACGATGGAGTACACGTAGTCGGGTGCCTTCATGCGGCCCTCGAGCTTGAGCGACGCGGCGCCGGCGTCATACAGACGGCGAACAAGTTGTGAGGTGTTGGTGTCACGCGGGCATAGCGCGCGCTCGCGGCCGGCAGGGGAGAGCGAGCGGCCGTTCTCGTTGATCAGCTCGTAAGGCAGGCGACAGGGCTGAGCGCACATGCCGCGGTTGGCCGAGCGGCCCGCCATGGCAAAACTCGAGAGCAGGCATAGGCCCGAGTAGCAAAAGCAGATGGCGCCATGGCTAAAGACCTCGAGGTCCACATCGGGCGCGGCGTCGTGGATGGCGGCGATCTCGTCGATGGAGAGCTCGCGCGAGAGAGTCACGCGGTCGGCGCCCTGCTCGCGGCACCAAAGCGTTCCGCGGTCATCATGGATGTTCGCCTGGGTCGAGATGTGCGTCTCGATGCCGGGCATCGTGCGCTTGACCTCAAAGAACAGGCCCCAGTCCTGGATGATGAAGGCGTCGGCGCCCAGCGTGGAGCAGCGATGGATGAGTTGCAACGCATCGCCCATCTCGGACTGCTTGATGACGATGTTGACCGTGACGTAGACGCGCGACCCGGCTAGATGTGCGGCGCGGCAGGCTTGCTCAAAGGCCTCGTCGGTAAAGTTGGTGGCCTTGCGGCGGGCGTTGAAGCTGCCCATGCCGCAATAGATGGCGTCTGCCCCCGCGGCGAGTGCGGCGGCAAAGGGCTCGGGCCCTCCGGCGGGCGCCAAAAGCTCGGGTCTGCGGTTGGTGGTTCGACTGGCGGTTGCGGTCATATCCTGCCTTTCAAAATGCTCAGATATTCAAAAGTATAGTGGTGCCGTTGCGGCAAGCGATGCCCGTGCTCCAAGCGGGATAAAGTCTTCAGCAGCTTGGGCTGGCTGACCCCGTGGAGAACCGTTCAGCGGTTCGGGGAAACCGTTGGGCGATAAAATATTCTCGCAAACTGATAATATTCTTGCATCGCACGGAAACCTTGATTACTATCCCAATCAAGCGCGGTGTTCAGACCGAACTGTGCCTCCCGGTGTGAACACCGCGCTCACACTCTCTCAATTGATCGTAAGGAGATAAACATGAGCAAGACCGTCGTGTCTTCCGATAACGCACCCGCAGCCATCGGACCGTATTCCCCCGGCATCCAGACCGGCAACATGGTGTTCCTGTCCGGCCAGCTGGGCATCGACCCCGCAACCGGCAAGATGCCCGAGGGCGTCGAGGCCCAGGCTAAGCAGTCCCTTGCTAACGTCGAGGCCCTGCTGACCGCTGCCGGCGCCACCTTTGCCGATGTCGTCAAGACCACGGTCTACCTGGCCGACATTGCCGACTTCGCTGCCGTGAACGAGATCTACGCCTCCAAGTTCGAGGCCCCGTTCCCCGCGCGCAGCGCCTTCCAGGTTGCCGCCCTTCCGGCTGGCGGTCTGGTCGAGATCGAGGTCGTCGCCGCTCTCTAAGGCGTTGGCCACAACTAAACATGACATGCAAAAAGACCCTGCAGCGCGTGCGAGCTGCAGGGTCTTTTGTCAAGTGACGGATCGCTTGTGGAGCCGCGCTCCATTTTGCTCGTTAGCCCTCCTTGCGAACTTTTTGCAGGTAGCGGTAGACGCTGGGCTCCGAGATGCCCAGCGCGGTGGCGGCGCAGGCCACGGCACCCTTGAGCATGAACACCCCGTTGCCGTTGAGGTGGCGAATGACGTCCACGCGGTCGCTCTGACCAAGTGACGCTACGTCCAGCCCGCGCGCGCTCAGCAACTCGGCAATGCTGCGGTCGATGAGCTCCTGTGTGGACTCCGAAAGGCTTTCGACCTCGATAGGGGCGGGCTCTGTGCGCGTCGGCGCTGCGTCGAAGCACGCCATGAGCTGCTGCGCCATGGCGTTGATGGAACGCACGGTCGAGAGGTCGGTGTTGACGCAGAGCATGCCGACGATTTCGTCATTCTCGCGGATAAAGTACGTCGCGGACTCCAGCGTCTTGCCTCCGGCGCCGCGGCCCTCGTAGCCCGTAATAAACGGCAGGTCGCGATACTTGGCGTCGTGCATGATCTTGAGCGCCAGATCGGTGGCGGGACCGCCGACCTTGCGGCCGCTCACGATGCCGTTGCGAATATCGACGATGGCGTGGTCGGGATCCGAGAAATCGTGCAGCACGATTTCGCTGTTTTTGCCGAGTATCTGCTCCAGAAAATCGACCATCGGAAAAAAGCGACGTACGGTCTCGTTCACGGGCAACTCCTTTGGGTGAAATCGGAAATGTTCATAACAATTTTTTCTCATGGTAACACGCTGCCCATCATCTCGTATATCCGCAGGTACATTGCGTAAGGCTCTGTTAGACCAGGATTGACATACATGTGTCCCCACGGTGCCATATCGT
>CAJMBB010000176.1 GCA_905211615.1 uncultured Collinsella sp.
CCCGTCTCCGTATCCATCGAAAGCACGGTGCAATCGGCCGTAAGGCCCGTCTGCAAACGTACGGCGACACCAGGTGCCAGCTCGCGACCAAAGGCGGTCGCGCCGTAGAGGATGGCCTCGGGCTTGCGCTCGGCTACCAAATCGCAAATCAGACGGGCATAGGTCTCTGCGTCGTTTTGACACAGACGCTCGTCGCGACAGACCACAACTTCATCCGCACCGGCACAGACCAGATGCTCCAGCTCCTCGAGCGAGCTCTCGGGGCTCATGCCGACCAATGCCACCAAACGGCAGCCGCGGGCATCGGCAAGCTCACGGCCCTTACCCATCAGCTCATAGGCAACAGGAGCCACTGTATCGTGCTCGTCGGTCTGCACGAATACCCAGATGTCTCGATATGTATCAAGGTCCGCCGCGCCGGCGGCCTCGTCACGCTCGATCGAGATAGCGTTGACGGGGCAGGCATCGACGCACCCGCCGCACAGAATGCAGCCGTCGGTTACGCGGGCACAGCGGTTGGGACGCCCACCCTCCACCACAATGCCGCCCGAGGCGCAGGCACGGACGCAGCGACCGCAACCGATGCAGGCTTCGCTATCGATATTCAATCCGCTCATCTATGCCATCCCCTCGATAATCTTGGCGAGCTTTTCCGCCTGCTCGGATGCCGTGCCCTCAACGGTCTCGCACGTTTGATCACGGTCGGGCACAAACGAGCGCACGACCTGTGTCGGCGACCCGGCAAGACCGCAACGCGCGGGGTCGGCGTTCACGTCGGCGGCACTGACCACGCGCACGTCCGCCTCCTCCGCCGCGCGAATACCGGCAATACTCGGCATACGCAACTGGCCAATCTCCTTGGCAGTCGTCATCGCGCACGGCATCTCAAGACACACCGTCTCCTCGCCGGCATCGCATCCGTGAACGAGCGCCAGCGAGCCACACGTCGTAAAGCCCGCGCTTTGCACGCAGCTCACGTCGGTCACGCAGGGAATCTCAAAGGCACCGGCAAGCTCGGGACCAATCTGGGCCGTATCGCCATCCACCGCCATCTTGCCGCAGATGAGCAGATCGAAGTCCTCGTCGAGCGCCTCGATGCCGCATTTGAGAGCATAGGTGGTCGCCAGGGTATCGGCACCTGCAAAGGCGCGATCGGTCAGCAGCAGCGCGTCGTCGGCACCTCGAGCGATGCAGTCGCGCAGCAGCAACTCGGTCGCGGGGATGCCCATCGACACCACCGTTACGCGCACGTCCATGCCAAAGCCGATAAAGTCGTCTTTCAGCGCCAGCGCGCATTCCAAAGCGCTCGCATCAAAGGGATTAATGACCGTCTGCTTGCCATCGCGCACGATGGTATTGGTCTTGGGGTCCATCTTGACCTCGGTGCTGCCCGGCACGGCCTTGACGCACACCACCATATGGAAATCGCTCATCTTCACGCACTCCCTTTCTGGACGAGCTCATCCAAGAGCTTCTCCGAAAACAGGTTGCCGCGACCCAGCTGCCCGTCGGGATCGAGCTGGAGCTTGAGCCGCGCCGACTCGACCATGGCCTCGTGACCGTACATCGTCTCTAAGAAGCCCGCCTTGATCTTGCCGACGCCGTGCTCGGCAGAAACGGCACCGCCCATAGCCGTTACCTCCGCAGCCCACTGGGCAAACAGCTCGCCACCGCGACGGTAGTCCTGCGCATCGCGCGGCAGGATGTTCACATGCAGATGGTTGTTACCGATGTGCCCCCAGGCAGCAGATTCAAGCCCGCTTTCGGCCAGTGTGCGGCGATAGAGGGCCACGACATCGGCAAGGCGTGCATTGGGCACCGACATGTCCGAACCCAGTTTGGTGATGGTGGGATCCGTGCGGCGACGCTCGTCGATAAGCATGTTGACGCTCTCGGGCACCGCGTGGCGGAAGAACCGCTGGCATTCGCGATCGACTTCGGTGCGCGCGACCCATGTCGCATCGTCGCTGCCGCCCGCAAGCTCTAGTACCCACCCCAAGTGATACAGCTCCTCAGTCGCCTGGGCTTCGTCGTCGCAGTCGAGCTCCACGTAAACACAGACCTTAGCGTCTTTGTCGAGCGCCGGCAGCGAGGCGAACGCGGTCGACTGCTCGCGCTGGCGACGTAGAATATCCAGGGCGCCAGCGTCGAAGTACTCGATGGCAGCCGCATGGGACAGGACGGGGCGCACGGAATCGGTAAAGGACACGGCCTTGTCTTCGCTATCGAAAAAGCAGCTCACACCCCAAACGACCGCAGGCGCCGCCTGCAGGGCAATCTCGAGCTCGGTGATAACGCCGAGCGTGCCGCAAGCACCGATAAAGAGGTCGATGGCGTCCATTTCGTCCGCAACGAAATAGCCTGAGGCATTTTTTGTCTTGGGCATGGTGTAGTCAGGAAGATCGAGCTCGAGTGCACGGCCCGCTGCCGTCACGAGCGACAGGCGGCGGCCCTGGGCAAAAGCCTCGCCGCGCTGAAGCTCAAGCAAATCGCCATCAGCCAGCGCGACGTGGAGTCCCGTGATATGCGGGCGCATGGGGCCGTAAGCGTAGCTGCGGGCGCCGGAGGCGTTGCATGCCGCCATGCCGCCCAGACAGGCAGATGCCTCAGTGGGATCGGTGGGAAAAAACTGCTCCGGGGCCTCTTGGAACTCCTCGTAGGCCTCAAGCGATGCCTGGTCCCAACCAGCGATCGGCAGCACCTTCTTGCTCAGCTGCTTGCGCAGCTCCGAGAGCACGACGCCCGGCTCCACACGCAGTAGAAAGCGGCCTTGTTCATCGCGGCGAAGGCCCAAGTAGCGATACATACGGGAAGTATTGAGGATATGCCCGCCGTGGGGCACGGCACCGGCGGCAAGGCCGGTTCGGGCGCCCTGAACCGTTACCGGGACACGCTCGGCATGGAGCTTTTCCAAAATGGCACGGACCTCGTCTTCCGTTGTCGGAAACGAGATGCTCGAGGCCTCGCCCGATGCGCGAGACTCATCGCGACCATACTCTTCGAACTCGTCGGTGAAGGGTTTGATGGTTACAGACACGCGAACTCCCCTTTAGCTAACTACAGTGTTTGCAGGGAGATGTTACCGCATCGTTTCGTCGACGTGTTCGAGACCGTCTCCATAATTGGCGATTTTTACGTTCGTGCAATTCGGCGAGCGGCTTGATTTCCTCGGCAGACGATGCTTTTGACACATATGGCCCCGCCGTCGCCGACCGCGTGATTGTCGCTCGAAAAAAGTTGGAGTATTTTTTGCCGCCTTTTACCTGCGGAGACGCCAATCCGTCAAGCATTTGGTTAGAAATTGGTCAAGTAGCGGCTGATACGGTCGGCGTCGACAGCCAAAACCGATAGAAGTTTTGGCCCCAGAAGCAGGGAGGTTCCCATGGCATATTACTGGCCCCAGTACGGCATCGCCATCGAAGTCGACGACGATCCCCATCTCCTGCCTTTCGACGAAGAGGCATTCCCCGATACGACGGTCTACCACGTTACCACCGATGTGATCTGCGACCCTGAGTCGTTCTCGGCGCTCGCCCACCACATCGCACGTATCCACGACATCGAGCTCCCTCCCGACTTCGACGAGCTTGTCTACTCGCGCCGCCTGATGCTTCGCATGCTCTTTGGAGCGGACCCGTCCACCTTTGCGCGCATCTATACCGCCAAGGATGCCGCATGAGCGCGAAAAAGCCACCCCACTTTGCAGGTCTGAGTCGTCGCAAGAAGCTCATCGTTGCCTGCTTGGCCATCGTCTGTGCCCTTGTCGCCGTAGGACTATACGCTTGGCAGTCGCAGCCCGTACCCGAGGCGGG
>CAJMBB010000177.1 GCA_905211615.1 uncultured Collinsella sp.
CGACGCCGGCGCTCACGCCCGTCAGGCGGCCGTTCTCGTTAATCTCGAGCTTGGTCTCGTCATCGACGTTGCGCGTGGCCTTGCAGTACACCACGGTCATCTGGGCACCGGAGTTCTCGTGCGCCTCGATGATGGTGTTGAGGTCCATGTTAAAGATGATGTTGGTGCCCATCATCACAACATAGGGCTTGTCCGAGCGCTGGAACAGCGTCTTGTTGGAGATGATGTCGCGCAGCAGGAAGCGCATACCGCCCTTTGTGGTGCCATACGCGTTGCCGGGCACCATGAACAGGCCGCCCTTTTTGCGGTCCAGACCCCAGTCCTTGCCCGAGCCCACGTGGTCGATCAGCGAGCGGTAGTTGCCCGGCATGACGACACCGACGGTCTTGATGCCGGCATTCATCATGTTGGACAGCGGGAAGTCGATCAGGCGGTAGCGGCCCAAAAACGGGACGGACGCGATGGGGCGGTCCTTGAGCAGCACGCTGCCGTAAGTCGAAGAGTAGTTAGCGGTGATATAACCGATGGCCTTGCGATTGATCATCGGATCATTCCCCCTTCCCGATAACGACGTCATTTCCAACGACGGCCGTATCCTTGGTGGTATCGACAGAGCCGAGCTTCACGCCCTCTTCGACCGTGGAGTTCTCGCCCAAAATAGCGCGGCAGATGTGCGCGCCGCTCTTAACGTGCGCACCCGGCAGCAGCACGGAGTCCTCGACCACGGCGCGCTCCTCGATGATGACATCGGTCGAAAGGATCGAGTGGCGAGCGGTGCCGTAGATCTTGCAGCCGTTGGAGACCAGGCAGTCGTCCAGGCGGCCGTCCGGACCAATGTAGTGCGGCGGACGCGTTGTGATGTTAGACATGATGGGGAAGTGCTTGTCAAACAGATCGAACTCGGGATTGTTGCCCAGCAGGTCCATCGAGGTCTCATGGAAGCTGGCGATGGTGCCGACGTCCTTCCAGAAGCCGTGGAACTCGTAGCTGTACAGGCGCTTGTTCTCGCCGAGCAGCTTGGGGATGATGTCCTTGCCAAAGTCGTGGCTCGAGCGCTGGTTCAGAGCGTCCTCCTCGAGCGCCTCGATCAGCACGTCAGCCGAGAAGATGTAGATGCCCATGGAAGCGAGGTTCGAATCGGGCTTCTCGGGCTTCTCGGTAAACTTGGTGATGCGGCCGTCTTCGGGGTCGGTGGTCAGGATGCCAAAGCGGCTGGCCTCCTCCCACGGCACGGGCATAACGCTCACCGTGAGGTCGGCGTTGTTCTCAATGTGCGTCTTGAGCATCTTGCGGTAGTCCATGCGATACAGGTGATCGCCCGAAAGAATCAGAACGTACTTGGGGTCGTTGGCCTTGATGTAGTCGAGGTTCTGCGTAATGGCGTCGGCCGTGCCTGCATACCAGGCGCCGCCGGTCTGCGTCTCGTACGGCGGCAGGATCGACACGCCGCCGTCGCGGCTGTCCAGATCCCATGCCTCGCCGGAGCCCACGTAGGCATGCAGCAGGTAGGGGCGATACTGCGTCAGAACGCCCACCGTGTCGATGCCCGAGTTGGAGCAGTTGGAGAGCGAAAAGTCGATAATGCGGAACTTGCCACCAAAGCTAACCGCCGGCTTGGCGATCTTTTGGGTGAGTGCCCCCAATCGGCTGCCCTGTCCTCCTGCGAGGAGCATCGCGATGCATTCTTTCTTACTCATCGATTTCTCCTTCTGTCATCGATGTTCCTAAACCCATTAGCGACGGGCACGGCGCAACGTCGCGCCCGTCGAGTAATGCCGTGCGGCAAAGGGAGCTCGCGCGCCTTTACGCGTGCCAGATCTCGTCGCGGTACTCGCGAATGGTGCGGTCGCTCGAGAACCAGCCGCTCGAGGCGGTGTTGAGCAGGGCCTTGCGGTTCCAGGTCTCCTGGTCGCCGTAGCTGCCGGTGAGCTTCTCCCATGCATCCACGTAGCTGCGGAAGTCCGCCATGACCAGGTCGGGGTCGTTGTTGTTCATGAGCTCGTTGTAGATGCTCTCGAAGTTGCCCGAAAGACCCGCAAAGGTGTTGTCCTTGAGCTCGTCCATCACGCGGCCCAGACGCTCGCGATCGTTGTTGAGGGTATCCCACGCAAAGTAGCTGTTGGATGCCCAGAGCTGCTCGACCTCGGGGGCGGTCAGGCCAAAGATGGTCTCATTCTCGCGACCGGCCAAATCGGCGATCTCGATGTTGGCGCCGTCGAGGGTGCCCAGCGTAATGGCGCCGTTCATCATGAGTTTCATGTTGGACGTGCCCGAGGCCTCCTTGCCGGCCGTGGAGATCTGCTCCGAGATCTCGGCGGCGGGGTAGATGAGCTGGGCGTTGCTCACGCGGAAGTTGGGGATAAAGCAGACCTTCATGACCTCGTTCACGCGGGCGTCGTTGTTGATGACGTCGGCTACGGAGTTAATGAGGCGGATGGTCTCCTTGGCAAAGGTGTAGCTCGAGGCAGCCTTGCCGCTAAAGATGAAGGTCGTCGGCGTCACGTGGAAGTTGGGATCGGCGATGCGACGGTTGTAGATGTCCATCACCTTCATGATGTTCATGAGCTGGCGCTTGTAGGCGTGGAAGCGCTTCACCTGAACGTCGAAGACGGTGTTGGGGTCGATGACCAGACCGGTCTCGGCCTTAACGTAGGCGGCCAGGCGCTCCTTGTTGGCGCGCTTGGAGGCACCCACGGCCTTCAGGAATTCGGTGTCGTCCTTAAACTCCTTAAGCTTCTCCAGCTCAAAGGCGTCCTTGAGCCAGCCATCGCCAATGGCCTCGGTCACGAGCTTGGCGTAGGTGGGGTTGGCCTCGGCAAAGAAGCGACGGTGCGAGATGCCATTGGTCTTGTTGTTGAACTTCTCGGGCGTCAGGGCATAGAAGTCCTTGAGCACGATGTTCTTGATGATGTCGGAGTGGATCTTGGCTACGCCGTTGACGCTGTGGCTGCAGATCACGGACAGGTTGGCCATGCGAATCTCGCCGTCCCACAGGATGGCGGTCTGGCGCAGACGCTCCTGCCAGCCCTCCTGCGTGGTGTCGAACGACTCGTGCCAGCGACGGCTGATCTCGTCGATGATCTGGTACACGCGGGGGAGGAGCTTGGAGAACGTGCCGATGGGCCACTTCTCCAGAGCCTCGGGCAGGATGGTGTGGTTGGTATAGCTAACGACCTGCGTCACGATGTTCCAGGCGTCATCCCACTCGAGCTTCTTCTCGTCGATGAGGATACGCATGAGCTCGGCAACCGCTACGGTCGGGTGGGTATCGTTCAGCTGGATGGCGACCTTGTCGGCCAGGTTGTCCAGCGTGCCGTACTGGTTCAGGTGGTTCTGCAGGATGTCTGCGATGGACGCGGCAGAGAAGAAGTACTGCTGGCGCAGGCGCAGGATCTTGCCCTCAACGTGGTTGTCGTTGGGGTACAGCACCTTGG
>CAJMBB010000178.1 GCA_905211615.1 uncultured Collinsella sp.
CTGTCGATCGGCGACTACGTGCTCACGGGCGGCGAGCTGCCCGCTATGGTGGTGGCTGACGCCGTCGTGCGTCTCATCCCCGGCGCCCTTGGTGACGAGATGAGCAACGTCGACGAGTCGTTTTCGACCGCCGAGGACGGTGGCCTGCTCGAGTACGCGCAGTATACCCGTCCCGCCGAGTTCAACGGCGAGGGCGTGCCCGCCGTGCTCGTGAGCGGCGATCACGCCAAGGTCGACGCCTGGCGCCGCAAGAATGCCATCGAGCGCACCTGCCGCTGGCGTCCCGACCTAATCGAGACGGCGCGGCTTACGCCCGAGGAGCGTGCATACGCGCAAGAGATTCTGGACGCGTCGTATTCGCAGAGCGAGGAGTGAGAATGGTCCCATCGCAGCATTCCGTGCTAAGGGGTGCGTTTGAGTGGATTGTGGTCGTCGCGATCGCACTCGTCGCCACCTTCTTGATTCGCTCGTTTGTGGTCGAACCCTTTGTGGTGCCCACCGGTTCCATGGAGTCCACGATCGAGATTGGCGACCAGATCCTGGCCCAAAAGGTGAGCCTCGAGCTCGGTCAGCCCGTCAAGCAGGGCGATATCGTGGTGTTCCATAACCCCGATGGTACCTCCGAGCACGATGTTCTCGTCAAGCGTGTTATTGCCACGGCCGGCCAGACCGTTGACCTGCAGGACGGCAAGGTGGTCGTTGACGGCCAAGCACTCGACGAGGACTACACGACCGGCATGAGCTGGCCGCTTTCGGTCCAGGCTCCCGGCGCTCAGGTAGGCTATCCCTACACCGTTCCCGATGGGTGCGTGTGGGTGATGGGCGACAACCGCGAAAACTCTGCCGACTCACGCTACTTTGGTCCCGTCGATCGCTCTGATCTGATCGCCGTGGCGCTCGTGCGCTACTGGCCGCTCAACCGCATCGGCGCTATCGACTAAAAAACGCTATAGTACAGTACCTAACCGTGTAATCGTTTCGACGAGGGGATATTAGAGGCATGAACGCTTCATCGCTTTCCTTCCAAGACATCATCCTGCGCCTCCAGCAGTACTGGGGCGAGCAGGGCTGCGTCATTATGCAGCCCTATGACTCCGAGGTCGGTGCCGGTACCTTCCATACCGCGACCACGCTGCGCTCGCTCGGTCCCTCCGAGTGGCGCACCTGCTATGCGCAGCCTTGCCGCCGTCCCGCCGACGGCCGCTACGGCGAGAACCCCAACCGCATGCAGCACTACTATCAGTTCCAGGTGCTCATTAAGCCCTCGCCGGTCAACGCCCAGGAGCTCTACCTGGGGTCTCTTGCCGCCATTGGCCTGGACCCCAACGACCATGACGTCCGCTTTGTCGAGGACGACTGGGAGAGCCCGACGCTCGGCGCCTGGGGCCTTGGCTGGGAGGTCTGGCTCAACGGTATGGAGGTCACGCAGTTTACGTACTTCCAGCAGGTGGGCGGCATCGAGGTCGACCCCGTGCCCGTCGAGATCACCTATGGTCTGGAGCGCATCGCCATGTACGCCCAGGGCGTCAACTCCGTTTATGACCTGGTGTGGAGCTATCTGCCCGATGGCACGCCCATGACCTATGGCGACGTGTTCCTGGAGAACGAGCGCGAGTTCAGTGCCTACAACTTTGAGGTCGCCAACGTCGAGATGATGCGTCAGAAGTTTGACGACTACGAGGCCGAGTGCCACTCCTGCCTGGAGCGCAAGCTTCCGCTGCCGGCGTACGACTGCGTTATGAAGTGCAGCCATGCCTTCAACTTGCTCGACGCCCGTGGCGCCCTGTCCGCGGTCGAGCGTGCCAACTACATCCTGCGCGTCCGCGCCGTCGCCAAGGCGTGCTGCGAGGCCTATATGGCCGAGGTCGCCGGAGTCAACGAGAATGCCGACCAGGAAGGCGAGGTGGCGTAAGCCATGGCAGACGCTAAGGATTTCCTGTTTGAGATTGGTACGGAGGAAATGCCCTCCGCACCGCTGAACAATGCCGTCAAGCAGCTTGGCACCATGATCGCCAAGGGTCTCGACGAGGCCGGTCTGGCCCATGGCGAGGTCCGCGTGATCTCGAGCCCGCGTCGACTGGCTGCGCTCGTGGCCAACGTCGCCACTGCGACCGATGAGGTCCATGAGGTCAAGCGCGGTCCCGCGGCCAACATCGCCTTCGATGCTGACGGTAACGCCACCAAGGCCGCCCAGGGCTTCGCCCGCAAGTGCGGCGTGGCTGCCGAGGGCCTGGTCCGTCGCGAGGATACGGACGGTCGCGAGTATGTCTTTGCCGAGAAGAACATTCCTTCCGCCCCGGCCACCCCGATCCTGACGGCCCTGTGCGAGAAGACTATCGCCGGCCTGCAGTGGCCCAACTACCGCTCCCAGCGCTGGGGCCACGAGCACGCGACGTTCGTGCGTCCGGTCCGTTGGATCTGCTGCCTTTTGGGTGAGGATGTTGTGCCCGTGTCGTTTGCCGACGTGACGAGTGGCAACACCACGCGTGGTCATCGCGTACTTGGCCCTGGTGACCATGTGGTTGCCAGCCCCGCCGCCTACGAGCAGGTGCTCGAGGACGCCGGCGTGCTTTCTGCCGAGCGTCGTCGCGAGGCCATCCTCGCCGGTATCGCTGAGGTCGAGGCTGCCCGTCCCGGCTGCCATGTCGATACGCCCAAGAAGGTCTTCGAGGAGGTTATCAACCTCTGCGAGTGGCCGACGGTGCTCGTCGGTACTTTCGATGAGGAGTTCCTCAAGGTCCCGCACGAGATTATCTGCGAGTCCATGCTCACCAACCAGCGCTACTTCCCGATCTATGACGGCGAGGGCAAGCTCACGCGTGAGTTCGTGGTCGTTTCCAACAGCAAGCCCGAGAATGCCGAGCGCGTGATCGACGGCAACGAGCGCGTCGTGCGCGCCCGTCTGGATGATGCCAAGTTCTTCTACGAGGAGGACCTGAAGATCTCCCTCGACGAGTTCCGTGAGCGTCTGGCCAAGGTTGCCTTCCAGGAGAAGCTCGGTAGCGTGCTCGCCAAGTCCGAGCGCATCGAGCAGCTCGCGCTCGCCATCGCCCGCGAGGCTCACCTGGGCGCCCATCTTGCCGCCGACGCTGCTCGCGCCGCACACCTGTGCAAGGCAGACCTGGTGTCCAACGCCGTCGTCGAGTTCACGAGCCAGCAGGGCGTGATGGGTGGTTACTACGCCTGCGCGATGGGGGAGAACGACGAGGTCGCTCATGCCATTCGCGATCACTATCGTCCCCGCTTTGCCGGCGACGAGCTGCCCGAGGGCACCGCTGGCTGCATCGTGGCCTGCGCCGACAAGCTCGATACCATCGCCGGTATCTTTGCCATCGGCGAGCCCCCGACCGGCTCCTCC
>CAJMBB010000179.1 GCA_905211615.1 uncultured Collinsella sp.
CTCCTCGCGGCGAGCGGCGGCACGTGCATCGTGGATGCCCTTGATCGCGGCATGGCGTGCCGTGCGGGCGTCATGGATGGCGTCGCGAGCCTCGGCGGTCGTTGCCTTGGCAGAGCGCAACTTGGCGGCCAGGTCGGGGTTGGTTTCGGCGACCGCGGTGATCGCGGGGCCGTCGAGCTCCTCTTGTGTGGGCTCGGCCAAAAAGTCGATGGCATACTGGGCGGCCACCATGGAGCCCTTTGCCAGCACAGTCTCGTCGATCTTGTAGAAGCAGGAATGTTGGGCGTACGTGGCGCCAATCTTGGGGTTGCGCGTACCTACAAAGGCGAGCACGCCCGGTACGCGGCGCAGGTACTCCGAAAAATCCTCGCCCGAAAGCGTGCCGCGGTAATGGCCTTGGCCGGTGGGGCCCAAGCATTTGATTACTGCCTGGCGGCAGCGCTCGCTCGAGGCGGCATCGTTTTCGACCTTGTAGTTGGCGATGGTGTAGTCGGTGAGCTTTGCCTCGGCGCCCAAGGCGGCCGCGGTATGTTCCACGATGCGGCGCATGAGCTCCGGCATTTCCTCGTGGGTCGAATCGCCGTAGGTGCGCACCGTGCCGGCGAGGTAGGCCGTGCCGGCGATAACGTTGCGCGCGGTGCCGCCGTGCAGCTCGCCGACGGTAATGACGGCCGGCTCGTAGGGACTGATCTCGCGCGAAACGATGGTCTGCAGAGCGTTGACGATCTCGGCGGCAACCATAACGGCGTCGTGACCGCGCTGGGGCATGGCACCGTGGCACGAGGTGCCGCGGACGTCGATGCGGAACCAGTCGGTATTGGCCATGCGCGGCCCGGGCTCGCAGCTCACGGTGCCGGCGTCGACCTCACTCCAGATGTGCGCGGCGTAGGCGCCATCGACGCCGTCGAGCACGCCCGTGCCGATCATGAGCTTGGCGCCCTGGCCGTTTTCCTCGCTGGGTTGGAAGACGATGCGGACTTCGCCGTGGATGTCGTCGGTCATATGGCGCAGGATTTGCAGCGTGCCGAGCATCATGGCGATGTGGCCGTCGTGGCCGCAGGCGTGCATGCAGCCCTCGTTGACGCTGGCAAACTCCTCGCCGGTCTGCTCGGTGACGGGCAGGGCGTCGATGTCGGCGCGCAGCAGGATGCGGCGGCGTGGCGTGCCGTCCTCGCGATAGGCGTCGGGCGCGGTGCCGCGAAGGGTTGCCACAAGGCCCGTCTTAAGGGGACGCTCGTAGGGGATATTCATGGCGTCGAGCTGGTTGGCGATGTCAGAAGTCGTGCGCTCCTCGGCAAGGCTCAGCTCCGGGTGCTTATGGAAGTGGCGGCGCTGCTTGATGATATAGGGTTCAAACTCGGTAGCGATATCTTTGATGGCTGCGGTGACGTCGTCAGCCGCGCGAGCCTCGGTCGCCGCCATAATCTGCTGTGCCTTGGTCTTCGTCATGGTCGATTTGCTCCTTACTGGTTTATCGCAAAATCGTACAGGCTCTTTCCAGTATGCCACCTGCCACTTGGCCTGGCAAAGCTGCCGTTTGCCGCTTGGCATTTTGTAACCGAGGCGGGGGAGTACACTCGGGGGTGTTGAATTTTCTGCCAGAGATGGGGATGTCCATGCAACATATCGATCGGATTATCCGCTCCAAGAACGTCTTTACCGCGCAAGACGGCATCGATACCGCCCGCGAGCTGGCGATTGCCATCGCAGGCGACCGTATCGTCGCAGTCGATGCGCCCGATGACGTGATCGCCGCCGCGCCTGCCGCCACGCCGGTTCTCGACTACGGCGAGCAGTTTGTCTGCCCCGGTTTCCATGACGCTCATCTGCACTTCTTCCATACCTCGGTCGGTTCCTCGCCGTACATGCTCATGGATATGGGCACGTCCGAGGCGGCACTGGTGCAGCACGCGCTCGAGTTTTCCCAGGACCTGCCCGACGACGCCTGGGTTGTGACGCAGGGCTGGCGCGACTACCGTTGGAACCCGCCCGAGCATCCTACCAAGGCGTCGCTCGATGCAGCATTCCCCGATCGTCCCTGCGTTATGTATTCGGGCGACGGGCACACGCTTTGGCTCAACAGCCGCGCACTCGAGGCGCTCGGCGTCACGCGCGACAGCGAGCCGCCAGCGGGCGGCAGTTACGACAAGGACGCAAGCGGCGAGCTCACGGGCATTGCGCACGAAGCGGCTGCCATGCAGCTGCTGCCGCGCTGCCTTGAGTGGCTGGGCGAAGGTCGCATCGCAAGCGCTTACGCCGATCAAATGAGGCGCATGACCGAGCAGGGTATTACTTCGATCTGCGATATGTCGCTCATGCCCATGCCGGGCTGCGATTTTATCCGCGACGATGTCTACGACAAATTGCAGACGGCCGGTAGGCTGGGCATTCGTGCCCATCTGTTTCCCACGCTGCTGGATGACCAGTCGCGTCTGGAAGAGCTGCAGGTACGTTACGCGAACAACGCGCTGCTTTCGGCGCCGGGTTTTAAGCAGTTCTTCGACGGCGTGTCGAGCGAACACACGGCATATCTCACCGAGCCCTATACCAATCCGCGCTTCCCGGGCGACCAGGGCCGTCTGACGGTCCCGGCTGAGCGCATGCGCAAACTGGTTCTGGCGGCCGCGGAGCGCGGTCACACCGTGCGCATCCACGTCATTGGCGACGGTGCAATTCATGCCGCGCTGGATATCTTCGAGGAGGCCGCCGACCTGTACGGCCTGCCCCAGCACGGCCATAACACGCTCGAGCACCTGGAGAACCTTCTGCCCGAGGACATCGACCGTCTGCGCAAGCTCAACGTGGTTGCTTCGAGCCAGCCCTGCCACATTACACTCGACCCGGGTGGACCGGAGCGCGATCTGGGCCTGGAGCGCAGCCGCATCATGTGGCCGTTTGCAACCTATAAGCAGCGCGGCATTCGCCAAGCCTTCGGCACCGACAGCCCTATCACGCCTGTTACCAGCATGAACGTGCTCTACACGGCTATTACGCGCCAGGACCCCAAAAGCCACTGGCCCGAGGGCGGCTGGTTGCCGAGCGAGCGCATCGATGCAGCAACGGCTCTGCGCAACTACACCCTGGGCAGCGCGTACGCAGCGGGCGACGAGCAAAACCTCGGCAGCTTGGAGCCCGGCAAGTACGCCGACCTGGTAGTCCTGGACCAAAACCCGCTCACCGTTGACCCCCAAGAGCTCCAAGCCACCAAGGTTCAGGCCACCCACCTGGCAGGCAACTTGATTTACGAGCGCTAACCCCACATCCCACCCCTCAGTTGCGGTGAAATAGTCCCTAAAAGGGGGTGCGGACGATTTCTTGGACCGCGCCTAGGCGTATCCAAGCTTCCTGCG
>CAJMBB010000180.1 GCA_905211615.1 uncultured Collinsella sp.
GCGGCCACAATGGCGGCTCGGGTGCCGCTGCGCGCGACTCTATCTGGCACGCGGGTCTGCCGCTGGAGCTCGGTCTTGCCGAGGCCCAGCAGGCGCTACTGCAAAACGGCCTGCGCTCGCGCGTGGTGCTCGAGGCCGACGGCAAGCTCATGGACGGCACCGATGTTGCCGTCGCCTGCCTGCTGGGCGCCGAGGAGTTTGGCTTTGCGACCATGCCGCTCATCTCGATGGGCTGCCTCATGCAGCGCGACTGCCAGCAGGATACCTGCCCGGCCGGCATCGCCACGCAAAACTGCCGCCTGCGTCGCGGCTTCCGCGGCAAGCCCGAGCACATCGAGCACTTTATGCTCTTTGTTGCCGAGCAGCTGCGCGAGGTCATGGCGAGCCTGGGCTTCCGCACCGTCGACGAGATGGTCGGCCATCCCGAGTGCCTGCGCCAGATCGAGGTCCCGGGCAACCGCAAGGCCAACCTGCTCGATCTGTCGCCCGTGCTGGCAAGCGCGACCTGTGAGTTTGGTGCCCATATCCCGGGTGCCGACGGTCGCCACTTCCTGCCGCAGATGGCCGCGGACAGCGAGCTCGACAAGACGCTCGACTCCACGTTGTTTGTGCCCTATACGGCCGATGCCCGTGCGCACCTGCGTCCGATTCGCTTCCGCGCCGACATCGCCAACGTCAACCGCTGCGTGGGCACCATTTTGGGCAACGCGGTGACCAAGGCGCATCCCGAGGGTCTGCCCGCCGGCTCCATCACCATCGATTGCGATGGTTCGGCCGGTCAGAGCTTTGGCGCCTTCCTGCCGCGCGGCATTACGCTCAACGTGTGCGGCGACGCCAACGATTACTTTGGCAAGGGTCTTTCGGGCGGCGAGGTGTCGGTGCGCCCCAACCCGCATGCGACCTACAAGTTCGACGAGAACATCATCGTGGGCAACGTTGCGTTCTTTGGCGCTACGAGCGGTCGCGGCTTCATTAACGGCCTTGCCGGCCAGCGTTTCGCCGTGCGCAACTCCGGTGCCACGGTGGTGGTCGAGGGCTGCGGCAACCATGGCTGCGAGTACATGACGGGCGGTCTGGCACTCATCCTGGGTGAGGTCGGGCAGAACTTCGCCGCCGGTATGACGGGTGGCGTGGCTTATGTCTTCGATCAGTACGGCACCCTCGATGCCCGTGTGAACCACGAGAGCGTTGAGCTCAAGGCCCCGACGGCCGGCGAGCTGGCGCAGATTCGCGAGCTCATCCAGGAGCACGTGGACGCGACGCAGAGTCCGCGCGGCATTAAGCTGCTCTACAGCTTTGAGACGATGAGCAAGCACTTTGTGAAGGTCATTCCGACCGAGTACGAGCGCGTGCTGGCGATTGTCGCCGCCGCCGAGGCCGTCGGCAAGACGCATGCGCAGGCCGAGGAGCTGGCGTTTGACATTGTGACCGGTCGGGCGAGTGCCGCGGATGTTGCTCGCTTCGATGTTGCGGGCGGTGCTGCGGGTGCTGCGTCCGTGGCTGCCAGCTCTGTTGCTTCGACCAAGAAGGAGGCGTAAGTGCCATGGGTAAGCCCGGTGCTTTTCTTGATATCGATCGCGTGACCCATGAGCTGCGCCCCGTGGAGGAGCGCAGCCGCGATTTCGATCCGCTGTACGTGGAGCTCGACGACGACGCGCGCCGTGTCCAGGCGAGCCGCTGCATGATGTGCGGTGTGGCGTTTTGTCAGATGGGCGCGAGCTTTGGCAAGGCACGTCCGAGCGGTTGTCCGCTGCACAACCTGATTCCCGAGTGGAACGAGCTGGTGTACCGCGGCCGTTGGGACGAGGCCGCCGAGCGCCTGTCACTCACCTCGCCCATGCCCGAGTTCACGAGTCGCGTGTGCCCGGCGCTGTGCGAGGCCGCATGCAACCTGGGCTCGGTCGATGGCCAGCCCACGACGATTCACGACAATGAGCGCGCGATCAGCGACCATGAGTGGGCCAACGGCGGTCCGCGCCGCTTTGAGCCGGCAGGGGAGGGCGCACCCACGGTTGCCGTGGTGGGCTCCGGTCCTGCTGGTCTGGTGGCAGCATGGGAGCTTGCGCGTCGCGGTGCCCGCGTGACGGTGTTTGAGCGTGACGACCGCCCGGGCGGCCTGCTCATGTACGGCATTCCCAACATGAAGCTCGAGAAGTCCGTGGTCGAGCGTCGCGTGGCGCTTATGCGCGAGCTGGGCATTGCGTTCGAGCTGGGTGCCGACGTGAGCGATCCTAAGGTTGCCGCCAAGCTCGATGGCTTTGATGCCGTCGTGGTGGCTGCTGGTGCCCGCGCCCCGCGTGGGCTTTCGGCTGCGAACATCGATGCGCCCGGCGTGGTGTATGCCGTGGACTACCTGACGGCTTCGACCGTCTCGGTGCTCGATGGCGGCGAGCCCGCGGTGAACGCGCGCGGCCTGGACGTTGTGGTCATTGGCGGCGGCGATACCGGTAACGACTGCGTGGGCACCGCGGTACGTCAGGGTGCGCGCAGCGTGCGCCAGTTTGAGTTCTTGCCGGCGGCGCCTGATGCGCGCGCGGCGAGCAACCCCTGGCCGCAGTGGCCCAACGTGAAGAAGACCGATTACGGCCAGCAGGAGGCCATCGCTGCCATGGGCGGCGAGATGCGCGCTTGGGGTGTGGATACGCTCGAGGTACTGTTGGACAAGAAGGGCGCGGCCGCGGGCCTGCGCGTGGTCGATCTGGATTGGTCGGCTGGCAAGCCCGAGCGCATCGCGGGCTCCGAGCACGAGGTGCCGGCCCAGCTGGTGCTCATCGCCTGCGGCTTTACGGGTCCCGAGCATGGCGTGTTCGACGCCGTTGGCGTGCCTGTTGCCACCGCTGGTCGTCCGCTGCCGGTGATGGCTACCGAGGGCTCGCACCTTGCGGCCCGTGTCGACGGCGTCGCCGCGGATGCCGCGCCGGTGTATGTGGCGGGTGATGCTCGCAACGGCAGCTCGCTCGTGGTGAACGCTATGGCCGATGCCCTGGCCTGCGCGGCCGAAGTCGCCGATGCGCTGGAGCTGTAAAGTAGTTATTTAAGAGTGTCCCCAATGACTAGTCATTTTTTGTCTAGTCGTTGGGGACACTCTTTGCGAGCGATTTGCCCGTTTGTCGACGTACGGGTGTTTATTTGTTGACTTCTTGGGCTGTGGTCACCTGTTGTTTCTGTGGTGGCTGCGGATATCTGGCTCAAAAGGGCGGGTTGGCCGTCTATGTTTACCTGCACTGATAATTGTTCTCGGGGGAAGCGGGCACTGCGGGGCGCGGCAACG
>CAJMBB010000181.1 GCA_905211615.1 uncultured Collinsella sp.
GGCGGCGGCGACGTGTGGGGTTCATGCCACCGCCGCGATTCTGCTGCTGGGACTGCTGAACCTCGCGCTCGCGAGAGGCGTTCTTGCCCGCGGCTGCAGCCTCGGTAGCATCGCCCGAACCCGACCGCTTGCGACGACGACGGCCACCGGCGGCCTCCTCGGCCTCAGGTGCCTCGACCTTACCACGGCCCTTTCCGCGGCCACGGCCCTCGCCCTGGCTCTGAGCAGCACGGGTATCGGAATCGGCATCGCGACGACGGCGCTTGGGCATCGACGTGCCGGCAAGACGGTCGGCGCTCGACAGGCCATCGCCCACGTCGATGCCGTTCTCGCGATCGAGCTCCATGAGCGCCAGGCGCATCTCGGGCGACTCAATGCGCTCGAGCACGTCGCGCGTCACGCAGTCGGGGCGGCAGTTGCAGCCCTGCTCGGCGGCCTTCTTTTTGCAACCCTCCGAGCACGTCATATCGGCTAGGTTGACCTTAAAAACCTTGCCGTTCTCCAGGCGCAGCACCAGCTGCTCACGCGGCGTGTCATATTCCTGAATACGCGCCTTGCCGAGCGGCGTATCGATGAGCGTCTTCTTTTTGGGCGCACGGCTCTTAAAGTCCTTGTACGCCTCGAACTCATAACGCAGGCAGCACATCAGGCGGCCGCACACGCCGCTGATCTTGGACGAGTTGAGCGGCAGGTCCTGCTCTTTTGCCATGCGAATCGAGACGGGCTCAAACTGTCCGCCAAAGCGCGTGCAGCAGAGCTCCTGTCCGCACTGGGCATAGCCGCCCACCAGGCGGGTCTCGTCGCGCACGCCGATCTGGCGCATATCGACGCGAATGTGCAGCGTCGAGGACAGATCCTTGACGAGCTGGCGAAAATCGACGCGCTCCTCGGCCGCAAAGTAAAACACGGCCTTCTCGCCGCCAAACAGGTACTCGACGCCGACCGGCTTCATCTCGAGGTCGAGCTCCTTGACCAGGCGGCGGAAGTCGACCATGGCCTCGTCGCCCTGAATGGCCAGGTCGTCGGCAAGCTGCAGGTCGATGTCGCTCGCCACACGCAGCACGGGCTTGAGCGGCTGACCTATCTCGTCTTGCGGCACCTCAAAGGGATCGGCCGTGACCAGGCCGATCTCGGTTCCGCGCTCGGTGGAGCAAATGGCATAATCGGCCTCGAGGATATCCAGATCCTGCGGATCGAACCACAGGTCGCGCGAGGCGTAGGTAAACTTAACGGGTACGACTAACGGCATTTCAGTGCCTTCCTGATATCGAACAGCATGACCTCGATGGCCAGCTGGGGAGTAACGTTTCTGGCGATGTTGCGCTCGGCGGTCGCGACTGCCTCGAGCGCCCGGGTGGCACCCGCAACATTGGTCGCGGCGGCAAGCCGACCGATCGTGTCGCGCACGTCTTCGTTCACCACGTCGGCTGCCTCGTCCTGAAGCGTCAGCAGCACGTCGCGCATGAGCGTCCGCGCGCTCGCCAGCGCTTCCATGATACCCGAACGCTCGCGCGCGTTGAGTTCGCGCTTGTTGCGGTCCTCAAGCTGCTTCAATGCTCCACGCGACAGGTAGTCGGCGTTTTGCTCGAGCACCTTTTCCTGCGTGGACTTGACCTCGGCGAGCGGCGCCTTGACGGCGACGATGAGCGACTTGGCGCGGCTGAGCACGTCGGCCTCGTCGGCGGCGATAAGCGAATCGATGGCGCGAACCATCTGACGGCGGGCGTCCTGGCGCTCGGCGCTCTTGAGGAACTCGATGCCACGCGTGGGACTCCCCGCCACGGCGACTGCCATGCGACAACGTGCGAGATCCTGACCCGTCGCGCGGCTCACGGCCTGCGCAGCGACGACGGGCGACACCAGTCGAAACGGCACGCACTGGCAGCGGCTCACGATGGTGGGCAGCATCACATCTGCCGAGGTGCCCAGCAAGATAAACATAACGCCCTCGGGCGGCTCCTCGAGTGTTTTGAGCAGTGCGTTGGCGGTGTTGGCGCGCAGCTGCTCGGCGCGGTCGATGATGTAGACCTTGGCCTTGGCACGGATGGGCGCCAGCGGCACGTCGTCGAGCAGCTCGCGGGTCTGGGCGATGAGGTAGCCCGTGGCGCTCTCGGGCGTGTAATAGTGCACGTCGGGGTGCGTATGGCGGGCGACGCGCACGCAGCTATCGCATGAGCCGCAGCCATCCTGCTCGCACAGGAAGGCTTGGGCGAGCGCCCACGCAGCGTCGAGCTTGCCCGCGCCGGGCGCGCCCAAAAACAGGTAGGCGTGCGATGCGCGACCGCTGGCGACGGCATTGGTCAAAAAGTCGCGCACGCGCTCTTGGGTGTCGAGCTTGGCCAGCAGGCTTGTCTGCGCGGGGGCCATGTTACTCAGCCTCCTGGGCAAGCGCGGCGGTGACGGCGTCTTGCGGAATGTCGAGACCGTACGCGCGAACCAGCTCGACCGTTTGCGTGAAGACGTCTGCGATCGACGCAGTGGCGTCGATGAGCTTTACGCGGTCTGGCTCCTCGGCAGCAATTGCGCAAAATCCCTGGTAGACACGCTCCTGGAAGGCCATGCCCTTGGCCTCCATGCGGTCTGCCGCACCACGGGCGGCCATGCGCAGCGCCGCCTGCTCGGGCGTGATGTGATAGACGAGCGTGAGCGCCGGATGCGTACCGGCGACAGCCAGGTTGTTGGCATCGCACACTATCTGGCGATCGAGGCCGTCGGCAAATGCCTGGTAGCAGGTCGTGGAATCGTAGAAGCGGTCGCACAGGACCACCTTGCCGGCCGCGAGGGCGGGAGCTATGACCTCGTGCACCAACTGAGCGCGCGCCGCCTCGTAGAGCAGCAACTCGCAGGTGTCGCCCATCGCCGTATTGGCGGGGTCGAGCAGCAGAGCGCGGATCTTTTCGCTGATGGCGGTGCCGCCCGGCTCGCGCAGGCTCACAACCTGGTAGCCAGCGAACTCAAGCGCGCGGGCAAGCAGGCGCGCCTGCGTAGACTTGCCGGCACCGTCGACGCCCTCGAGCGTGATAAAGCTATGTTGAGCAGGCTCAAAAGCCATGGGCGCAGCCCCTTCCTACAAGGCGCGTAAATGCGAGTTATAGCAACCAAGCCATGATACCCCAGTGCTCGGCACGTCCCCAATGGCTAAAGGCGCCTTTCCAAAGTTGCGGTGAAATAGGGATTGAATAGCGGCTTTAAACCGCCAAACAGTCCTT
>CAJMBB010000182.1 GCA_905211615.1 uncultured Collinsella sp.
TAGCCGCAGCCGATTCGGCAGCACTCGAGGCAGGCGCATCGGCAACCTTGGGATGCTTCAAGAAGTCGGGAATCTGAGGTGCTGCCGAGACAGGATTCACGGCAAACGGCGGCTCGGACTCGTCGATCTTATCGGGGTCGTCTTCCATCGAAAGCTGACCGGTTACCTGGTCGCGCTTTGCATGGCGACGCGGCAGCAAAGTTGTCTTTGCGGTCTCAATCGGAGCCTCGTCGTCCTCGTCATCGCCCTCGGTGAGCTCAATCTCGCTCTCGGACCAAGACGGGTCGGGCTCACTCGTATTGAGTTTGGGCGCAGCCTTGCCCTTCTTGGCATGGCGGCGCGGCAACAGCGTCGTCTTAGCGCGCTCAGCTTCCACGGCATCGGACACGTCGACAAACGGATCCTCGTCCTCGTCGTCATCGTCCAAAACCGGGTCCAGATCGTTGCCCATGACCGTGGTTACGGCAGCATCGGAGCCCTTTTGACGAAGAATGCTCAGATGCGGACGGGCGACACCAGGCACCGACAGGGCCTCATCGTCACCCCACGGACTCGCGTTGACGTCGGCACGACGGCGCTCGGCAAAATCTGCCGCACGGTCGCGGGCAGAGCGCAAAACGCCGCCCACCGAAAAGCCGATGATGACAAAACCAACGACGGCCAGACCCAACAGGACCACCAGCGCGATAGGCTTACCCAGGGCATTTTGCAGCGCACTCGCAATAAACGCACCGATGTAGCCACCCGAGGCGGACAGATTTTGCGGCGTGAACATAAGGTCGCACGAGTCGCTCGTACCTGGCACCATCAACGAAAGAATGGAGACGACGGCGATAAAGACCACGGCGCCGCCCGCAACAGAGCGCGCGTTGAGCGGCGAGTCCTCGCCTAAAAAGAGCGTGGCGGCAAACAGCAAAATGACGATCGGCAGCACGTAGGCGCCCAGACCAAAGCCCAAGTGGTAGAAACCGGCAACCGCAGCCGTAACGGGCGCAGTCGCCGGCGAAATCACGGCAATAAAGGACGCAATCGCCAAAACGGCGATGACCACGCCGGCGATATCGCGATTTGCTGAGGGCTCGACCAAGGGCTCAAAATCGTCGAAGTCCGCCTCGTGGCCCTTATTGGCACGCAGATGGGAACCGGCACCCTTAGCAGATGCCGGTTGGTTATTGGCCTTATTGCCTTTGGCGTTTTGTGCAGATCCGCGCGCCAAACTAAACCTCCATGACGACCGGGATGATCATCGGGCGGGTGCGCGTACGGCTCCAGATAAAGTTAGAGAGCGAGTCGCGCACGGCCTTGCGAATGGCATCGGAACCGCTGCTCGTAAAGCTGAACTTGCCCTTCTCGATCGTCTTCATGATGGACGCGGAGGCATCCTCGGAGAACTGGTCGTCGATAGCAAACGAGACGCCGCGGCCCGAGAACTCGATGGCCTCGATCTTCTTGTGCTTGAGCGAGACGATGGCAACGGCCGTGACCATACCGTCGTTGGCGAGCTTCTGGCGATCGCGCAGGACGATGGGGTCGGTATCGCCGATACGCAGGCCGTCGACGTAAACGACGCCCGACTCGACGGGTGTACCGCGCTTGACGATACCACCGCGCATCTCGAGCGTGTCGCCGTTATCGAGGATAAAGATATGGTCGTCCTTGATACCCATCTTGCGGGCCAGCTGGGCATGGGCGCGCAGATGCACGGCCTCACCGTGAACCGGCATAAAGTACGTGGGCTTGGCCATGGCCATCAGGAGCTTGAGCTCCTCCTGGCTGCCGTGACCCGAAACGTGGACGAGAGCGCGGTTCTTATCCCACACGTCGCAGCCGAGCTTTGCCAGGCTGTTGACGACCTGCTGAACGGCTTTCTCATTGCCGGGAACAGGAGTTGCCGAAAGGATAACGGTATCGCCCTCGTGGATGGAGAGCGTCTTGTGCTCGCCATTTGCCATGCGGGACAGGGCCGATAGCGGCTCGCCCTGCGAACCGGTGCACATGACGACGATCTTGTCGTCGGGCAGGTTATCAATGTCGAAGGCATCGATGATATCGGCATCGTCGATGTTGAGGTAGCCCAGCTCGCGCGCCACGCGGGTGTTAGTGAGCATGGAGCGACCGGTCACAACGACCTTACGGCCGCACTTGCGGGCAGCATCGCAGATCTGCTGCAAACGATGGATGTGGCTCGAGAACGACGCGACGAACACGCGACCCGGGGCGTTCTTGATGGCGTGCAGCAAGTTGGGACCGACCTCGGCCTCGGACTTGGTAAAGCCGGGAACCGTGGCGTTGGTGGAGTCGGAAAGCAGCAGGTCGATACCCTGCTTGGCAAAGCGGCTGATAGCGGCATAGTCGGGCGTGACGCCGTCGATGGGCGTCTGGTCGAGCTTAAAGTCGCCGGTGTGCATAACGGTACCCTGGTTGGTGCGGATGAACACGCCCAGAGCGCCGGGAATGGAGTGCGTCATCGAGAAGAAGTCGAGCGAGATGCCGCCGAGGTTGACATGGCTGCCGCCCTTGACCTCGCGGAACTTGGGTGCGCGGATGCGGAACTCAGAAAGCTTGCCCTCGATAAAGCCAAGCGTCAGCTTGCTCGAAAAGATGGGCACCTTATTGTTGAGGTCCTGCAGCAGGTACGGAAGCGAACCGGTGTGGTCCTCGTGGCCGTGGGTGACGACGATACCGCGGAGCTTCTCCTCGTTCTCCAGAACATAGGTGTAGTCGGGAAGCACCAGGTCAATACCGGGCTGGGAATCGTCGGGGAACATGAGGCCAGCGTCAACGAGCACCATGTCGTCGCCGCATTCGAAGACCGTCATGTTCTTGCCGATGCCGTCAAGGCCGCCGAGCGGAATGATCTTCAAAGGAGATGATTTTTTAGCTGCCATAGGTTCGTGTGGTTTCCTTTCTTCGAAACGGGTCTGGAACAACCGACGGGGCGCTTCTGGCAAACCGACCGCCGGGAACGTACAAACATGCATCACAGAGTCGATGCAATAACCAAAATATGATACCCATTTGCACGAGCACAGACCACCCATGCATCAAAGCCCCATCTGGACCTATATATCCCGCCGGTTTCCCGTGGGGCGGGCACTGATGAAGTTTCCTGCTCTACAGTCCTGCTCACGACGGAGGCCACATTAAGTGGCCTCCT
>CAJMBB010000183.1 GCA_905211615.1 uncultured Collinsella sp.
GGCGAGCACGTTAACAAGCGCCCGAGCCAGCTTTCGGGCGGGCAGATGCAGCGTGTGGCCATCGCTCGCGCCCTGATCAACGATCCCGAGATCGTGCTGGCCGACGAGCCGACCGGCGCCCTGGACTCAACGACGTCCGTGCAGGTCATGGATCTGCTCAAGGACGTTGCACGCGACCGTCTGGTTATTATGGTCACGCACAATCCTGAGCTGGCGTACCAGTACGCCACGCGCATCGTCAACCTGGCGGACGGCAAGATCACCGACGATTCCGACCCCTTTGATGTAGCAAAGGCCGCGCGTCGCGAGGCCAAGCCTACGCGCAAAACCTCGATGAGCTTTGTGACGGCGCTGGGGCTTTCTGCCCGAAACCTCATGACCAAGAAGGGCCGCACGGCCATGACGGCCTTTGCGGGGTCGATTGGCATTATCGGTATCGCGGCGATTCTGGCGCTCTCCAATGGCGTAAACGCCTACATCAAAAAGGTCGAGGAGGATACGCTCTCGAGCTATCCGCTCACCATTTCCAAGCAGGATTACGACCTGTCGTCCATGATGGGCGGACAGGGGGCTGCGGATGGTGACTCGCCTGAAAACGCGGATTCGTCCGACGACAGTGTCGGCGGCAAGGCTAAGGGAACCGATAAGATCCCTGTGGTCACGGCCGTAAAGGATATGTTTGCAAGTGTTAAGTCCAACGACATGACGAGCTTTAAGGCATGGCTCGATGCCGGTGGCGACGGTATCGACAAAGAGGTCAACGCCATCCAGTACGGCTACGGCGTGACGCCGGTTGTCTATCGTGCGGGTAAGGGCGATGAGAAGCCCGTCCGGCTGGTGCCCAACGCTATGACCGAGGCAATGAGCGGAGGCGCGAGCTCGGCGGCAACGGCGAGCATGGAATCCATGGGAACCTCGGTCTTTAACGAGATGATTGACGACCAGAGTTTGCTCGACAGCCAGTACGATGTCGTGGCCGGTCATTGGCCCACGTCTGCCAACGAAGCCGTGATGGTGCTTTCGAGCCACGGCACGGTGGGCGACTATACGCTCTATAGCATCGGTGCGCTGGATATCGATGAGCTTAACGATCTGGTAAACAGCGCTATGACGGCTGACGGTGGGGTCGAAACGCCCGAGACCGGCACCGACTTTACCTACGACGATGCGCTGTCCACGACGTTTAAGGTGCTGTCGCCGGCTGACGCGTATCGCAAAAACGAAGAGACCGGCATGTGGACTGACATGTCTGACGGTGCCGACTTTATGACGGCCAAGGTTGCCGACGGTATTGACGTGCACATTGTGGGCGTGGTGCGACCTAACGAGACGGCCAACGCGAGCGCATTGACCCCGGGCATTGCCTATACGCATGCACTGACTCGTCAGCTTATGGAACGCGCCGCAAATTCGCAGATTGTGCAGGAGCAGCTTGCTCACCCCGAGACGGATGTCTTTACGGGCAAGTCTTTCGATGAGTTGCAAGGCGAGGCCAAACAAGGCGTGGATCTGAGCAGCATGTTCAGCGTGGACGAGGCGGCGCTCAAGAGCGCGTTCTCGTTTGATGCGTCTGCACTCTCGGGTGCGGCCGGCGGTATGGACCTTTCTGGTATCGACTTATCCGGGTTGGACATTGACCTCTCGGACGTTGGCAAGGACATCGACTTCAGCGACATCATGGCAAAAGCACCGGCTCCAGATTTCTTGGGCATCTTTGACGGTCTAGAGCTCACGCCCGAGCAAATGCAGCAGGTGGGAATACTTGCCAACCAACTGTTTGAGGGCTTTTTGCAGTCTGATCAGTTTAAGGCGCTGTCGCCCGAAGATCTTAAGGACGCGTCAAAGCTCGCCGCCGCATTCTCGACGTATCTTGAGAATGATGCCGCAGCCCAGCAATACCTGGCTCAGCTCAAGGCGCTCGGCGGCGATGCCCTGGCAGAGCGTCTGCAGCAGGCGATGACCGACTATGTGCAAAAGCAGCTGGCTCCGTATCTGCAGCAGGCTATGGATCAGGTGATGAAGGTAATCAGCGAGCAGATAGCGTCGACGGTATCGTCCCAGCTCAAGGCGGGCACAGCGGGGCTTATGGACCAGATGGCGACGCAGATGTCGTCGAGTTTTGCCAACCTGGCGAGCGCCATGCACGTGGATGCGAGCGCCTTTGCCCGTGCCATCCATTTCAACATGGACGCCGAGGACCTGAGTTCGCTCATGATGAGCTATGCCAAGGCTTCGAAGCTCACCTACGACAACAATCTGACCTCGTTGGGTTATGCGGACGAGGCGGACCCCATCTCGGTCAAGATTTTCCCGCGCGACTTTGAGGCCAAGGAGCGCGTACTCGATCACATCGATGCGTACAACAAGCAGGTCAAAGCCGCTGGTCACGATGATCGGGCAATTTCGTACACCGACTACATGGGCATCATCATGGGTTCGGTGACCGACATCGTGAACACCATCAGCTTGGTGCTCATCGCATTCGTAAGCATCAGCCTGGTGGTGAGCTCCATCATGATCGGCATCATCACGTACATCAGCGTGCTGGAGCGCAAAAAGGAGATTGGCATTCTGCGTGCGATTGGCGCGTCGAAGCGTAACGTGGCAAACGTGTTCAACGCCGAGACCTTTATCGAGGGCCTCATCGCCGGTGTCTTTGCCGTTGTCGTCGTGGTGGCCGTGAGCTTCCCGGTCAATGCTTGGGCGCTTGCGGCCAAACAGGTCCCCAACCTAATGAGTCTGCCCGTGCAGGATGCGGTGGTGCTCATTGTAATTTCGGTGCTGCTGACGGTCGTTGCCGGTCTACTGCCTGCCCGCAGCGCATCCAAAAAAGACCCCGTGGAAGCCTTGCGCTCCGAATAATGTGACAAAGGGACAGTCCCTTTGTCACATTGAGACCCTTGCGAAATCGGGGTCTAATTACCGTTCGGCAGGTTAAGAACTCCCCCTCCCCGCTTAATGCTTGACGAAGAGTCTTCTGGTTTATATACCTATCGGTAGGCATATAGGATGTATTGCCGATAGAAATGGAGCAACCATGACTCTCACCACACCAGCCAAAAAAGATGAGGCTTCGGTAGTTTGTGTGACAAGGGGCTAGCCTAGGCAGCAACGCTCTTC
>CAJMBB010000184.1 GCA_905211615.1 uncultured Collinsella sp.
TGGAGAGAACGCTCCCGCAAACTGCCTCTTGACAACTTATAGGAGCGTCGGTTTTTATTTCGCGAAATTCGGTATGGTTGATGGTAGTCGGTTAAACGTAGTAGATAGGCCCATTTCGTGGCGCACGAACCAAGCTGAGGCGCAACATAGCCCCGTCCCAGAAAAATCATTACCAATGTAGTCCAAAAGCCCCGCGGGCAGGAGGCTGCTCGCGGGGCAAAGAAGAGGGGCTTGTTGGTGGCGGACCGAAGGGTTCGGCATGGGGTTTCTGCCGCGGTCACTCTTAAGGCATTACAGCTCGACGAGCTGGCCGGTCTCGGCGGCCTCCTTGATGGCGTTGAGAAGCGTGAGCGTCTTAACGTTGTCGGCGGGGGTCACGACGGGCTCGACCTCGCGGCGGACAACCTTCACAAAGTGCTTGAGCTGCATCTTGTGCGGCAGTGCCGGGTCCACGGCCGGAATCTCCATCTGCAGCGGCTTGTGCCAGTTGGAGGCGCCGTCGTAGGAGAACTGGTGCAGGCGGGGCAGCGACAGAGCGCCCAAGGTTCCGCCGATAAAGTAGGCGTCGGCGTCGAAGGGGCGGTACTGCGGATCCTCGCGAGCGGTTGCCTCCCAGTTCCAGGGGCTGGCGGTGGCGTCGGAGATGGTCATGCTTGCGAGCGCGCCATCGGCAAAACGGACGTTGACCACGGCGGAGTCCTCGGTCTCAAAACCGCGGGCGGCGCTGGACTGCATGCCCTGGACGGCAACGGGCTCGCCCAGCAGGTAGCGGAGCAGGTCGACGTCGTGCACCAGGTTGACCAGGATCGGGCCGGCACCCTTCTTGCGGCGCCACTCGACATCGAAGTACTCGTCATTCTTATAGATCATATAGTGGAAGCTCGACACGGTGAGCTTGCCCAGCTCGCCGGACTCGATGATCTCCTTGGCCTTGTTGACGAAGGGGTTGTGGCGACGGTGCTGACCCACGAGTACGGGCACGCCGGCGGTCTCGGCCTCGGCGGCGAAAGCCTGGGCATCCTCGAGATCGTTGGAGATCGGCTTTTCGACCAGCGGCACGATGTTGCGCTTCACAGCCTCGCGGGCAACGCCCAGGTGCAGGTCGTTGGGGGTGGCGATGATGACGGCCTCGGGCTTGACCTCGTCCATCATCTGGGCGGGATCGGTATAAAACGGCACGCCGGCGGCCTCGGCCGTGGCGCGGGCGCCCTCAAAGGCGTCGGCGATGGCGACGAGCTCGGCCTCGGGCTCCTCGGTGACAAAGCGGATGTGGTTGCGGCCCATGGCGCCGGCGCCGATAACGGCAATGCGGACGGGGTTGAGCTCAGACATTTCGACTCCTTAATACTGGTGACCGGTGGAATGCGACAAAGGGGCTGTCCCTTTGTCGCATCGGTAAAACTAGGCGGACTTCTTCTTGCTGTCGGAGACCATCATGTAGACGGTGAGCACGACGGCGATGGCGGCGATCACAATGGCGCCGTAGAAGGACTGCTGGTAGGCGGCGCTGCCGGCCTCGGCGTGATACAGCACGGCAGTGATGGGCTGGCTGATCCAGGTGGAAGCGGCATAGCCCAAAAACATGATGCCGTAGTTGACGCCGATGTTGCTGGTACCAAAGGCGCCACCGGTGAGCGGCGGGTAGATGACGAGCAGGGCGCCAAAGCTAAAGCCGAGCAAGGCGAGCGCCACAAAGAACATGGCCTGTGTAAAGCTCATCGACATGATGACGAGGGCGACGATGGTGACGACAAGGCTGATGAGCAGCGACTTGTAGGCGCCGAGCTTGTCGATGATCTGGCCAAAGGACAGACGGCCAACCAGGTTGGCGCAGGTGTTGACGGAGACCACCACGCCGCCGAGGGCGACGGCCGCGGCGCTCGTGGGGTCGGCGAAGAGCTGGACGGCGGCGATGGAGGCAACCTTGCCCACGAGCAGGGTGCCCGCGGTGGCGGCAAAGGCGAAGGTGACGATGAGGACCCAGAAGCGCGGGGTCTTGACCATCTCGCCTGGGGTGAGGTCACCGAAGGTACCGGCATGTGCGCCGCCCTTAGGGGCCTCGAAGCCCTCGGGCAGCCAGCCGGCCTCGGGGGCCTTCAGGAACAGGGCGGAGGCGGCAATCGTCACAAAGAAGATGACGCCGAGCGCCTTAAGGGCGCCAAAGATGCCCAAGCTCGGGATGAGCAGCGAGGCGAGCACCGGGGACAGCACGGCGGGGCCGGCGGTCGAAGCGGCCAGGGTGATGCCGGAGGCGAGACCCTTCTTGTCGATGAACCACTTTTGGCCGGTGGTGAGCGCCGGGTTGTAGCCCAGACCGTTGCCGATGGCGGCGACGAGCGAGAACCACAGGTAGAACTGCCACGGCTCGGTGACGGTGCCGGACATGAACCAGCCCACGCCGTAGCACACGGCGGCGGCGATCACGACGTTGCGCGGGCCGATCTTATCGGAGATGCGGCCGGCGAAGATGCCCGTCACGGCCATGATGGTCTGAAAGACCGGGAAAGCCCAGGTAAGGGCACTCGACCACTCGGGGTAGACGGCGAGCAGGTTCTTGCTCACGACAGAATACAGCGCGATGGAGCTGATGAAGAACATGGTGACGCACGCGGCGGAAAGCACGACGGCGCGACCCTTGTTGGAGTTGCTGGAAGCCATTGGACTCTTTCTAATCGATGTGGGAGAGGAGCGGGCGTGTCCGTGGATCCTCCCTGTCAGACTGGTTTACTGGTCGGTCGGCTTGGCGACGCCGGACTCATCGGACCAAAGCTCGACACCCTTGTTCTTAAGGTAGTTGTCGGCATAGGCGCGACGGCCGCCGGGCTTGGCGGTGAGGTCGCCCATCATGTTGGAGAAGCCGCCGTCGACCTTGATGGCGTCGCCGGTGGTAAAGTCCGAGCGCTTGGACGCCAGGAACATGACGGCGTTGGCGATATCGCTGACCTCGCCGATGCGACGCGTGGCGATGAGGCGGCTGCGGCTCTTTTCGACCTCGGGATCGGCGTAGAAGTTGGCCGACATCGGGGTCTTGACGAAACAAGGCTCGACGCAGTTGGAGCGCACGCCGTAGGGACCCCATTCGGCAGCCAGCATCTTGGACATCATGTTGACGCCGGCCT
>CAJMBB010000185.1 GCA_905211615.1 uncultured Collinsella sp.
CAGCGCGAGCGTAGCCGCGATAACGTCCAGGTTCCCAAGGGCGAGTTTATCGAAGGTCGCCGTGCTGCCGCCGAGGCGCTGCGTACCGGCTTTCCCGTCAAGTGCGCGCTCATCGCTGAGGGCGGGGAGCGCGATGCCGCCTTGTCGCACCTGGTCGACGACCTCAACGCCGCAGGTGTCCGCATTAAGTATGTGCCGCGCGCGCAGCTCGACGCGCTGTCGAGCCATGGCGCTCACCAGGGCATTGCGCTCGAGGTTGGCAACTTCCCCTATGCCGATGTTGCCGATATCCTCGACCGTGCGGGCGACGGTCCGGCGCTCGTCGTCGTGCTCGACCATGTGACCGACGACGGCAACTTTGGCGCCATCGTGCGCTCCGCCGAGGTCGTGGGCGCGGCGGGGGTCATCATTGCCAACAAGCGCGCCGCCGGTGTAACCGTCGGCAGCTACAAGACTTCTGCCGGCGCCGTCATGCATCTGCCCATCGCGCAGGTGCCCAATATCGCCCGTGCACTCGATGACCTCAAGGCCGCTGGCTTTTGGGTGGGCGGTGCTTCCGAGCACGCCGAGGGCAGCTGCTGGGATGCTCCCTTCGAGGGCCGCGTGGCGCTCGTCATGGGTTCCGAGGGCGACGGCATCTCGCGTCTGGTGCTCGAGAAATGCGACTTCTTGACCAAGCTTCCCCAGCGTGGCATGACCGAGAGTCTCAACGTTGCCCAGGCGACCACCGCGCTGTGCTTTGAGTGGCTGCGCCGCAATGCCGGCGAGCTCATGGGGGAGGAGTAGCGCATGTCCAAGAAGAACCGTGCCAAGTCCAAGGCCAAGCGCTTTGGCGAGGGCTCGGCCAAGCCGATTGTTTCGGCCGCGACCTATGGCGTGGGCGGCAATGCGTTTGCGCAGGCCATCGCCGATCCGGTCTCGACGGTGCACTCCAATAAGCCCGAGCTGCTGGTGGTCGACGGTTACAACGTGATTCACTGCACGCCGCGCTACGAAAAGCTCGTCTACGACCATTCCGACGATCCGTATTCCAGCGACGTTCACGATATGGCGCGCACGGCGCTCATTAATGACGTAGCTGCGTTTGCCCAGGGCCGCTACGAGGCCGTGATCGTATTTGACGGCGCGGGCAATATTTCCAGCGAGCGCCCCAACCTACCGGCCCGCGGCGTGCGCATTGAGTTTTCGCCGACGGGTGTTTCGGCCGATACCGTGGTGCAGAAGCTCTGCATCGAGGCGCGCGAAGAAGGCCGCGCGTGCTCCGTGGTTTCGAGTGACGGCACAATCCAGGCCGTCGTCATGGGCAAGGGCGTCACGCGCATCTCGAGCCGCATGCTGGTGGACGAGATCAAACAGATCGACAACGACGTTCACGAGGCCGAGGAAGCCCCGCAAATCAAGATGACTCTGGGCAGTCGCCTGAGCCCCGATGCCCTGGCCAAGCTCAAGGCCCTTCGCGGGAGGTAGGTGAGCTGACGGCGCGACGCTGTCTCGCTAACTCCATTCAGCGATGTCGATCATTCTACGGAGGCGCCATGTAAGCGCCTCTTTTAGATATGGCAGCCTTGCCGCGAGCGCGTCGTTTCTGGACAGAATCTCGATTGCCTCGTCAACGAAGCCTTCGAGTTTGTCGCCGTCAAACCAGCTCATGTCCTCGACGAGCAACATTTGTTTGGCGGGGCTTGAATGAAATTGCGCACTGGTAAAACTGTGCTCTCCCGCCCTAAGCTCCTCTAGTGATATGTTGCACCAGAGTGATGAGCCCGAATCGAAGATGGGGGCTGGTCTGCAGACCAGTGAGTTGACGTTTCGCACGAGGCCGAAGTTGCGCCAATGACGATCGTAGTTGGCAATGATGTCATCGCATACGATCATGCGGCCAAGGGCGTCTTTTATATCTGTCGCTCCAAGCTCCTCGCAGTTTGCTACATACCGTTCGTAATCGGTTAGTCGCTCGTCTGCATTTGCATGCTGGTTTACATAGAACGCAGGGACATATTCTTCTTCGTCAGTTGAGAAGACACTGCATGTGCTCAAGGCGGAAGTGCCCGCGCCTTCGAGCGAATAGGGTACATAATCGTAAGTGTTCAGGATGCGACGGTGAAGTGCAGTCGCCACCATCTCGTTATAGGGTTCCTGGTTTAGATGCGCTCCTGCTTTATGCAGAATTCGACGCCCGCCCTCGCATGTCCAGTACTTTTGAAGATTGCCGTCCGACGTGTTATCGGGCTTTGCGGCAGCCGCTTTTCCCTCTGGGGCAAAGGGCGCAATGGACAGTGAGACGTCATCAAAGGCGTTATTGAAGAAGTTAATGTCCTCCCAGGCGAGACCGGAACTTTGGGGCCTTATCCAATACTGGTCGGATAAGGAGAGGCCAAGATTTCGCTGTACGAGTTCATCGGGAACATCGACTGCGGCTTCTGCAAGCAGGGAGGCTAGCCCAATGCGTGCGAGCGGGATACCGCGGCCGCGCCACCAAGTGCGGAAAGAGTCGAGCGATACGGGGCTATTAGGGCCAAATACCCCAATAGGGGCGTGGGCGTAATCGACGTCGGCACCGATGTGGGTGAAGTCTTTTCGCGATGTGTTGTAGACCAGCTGAGCGACTTCATACGTGCGGTTCATGAGGGTGAACGCGATCTCGCTCTTACCGTAGCCGCGGCGGGGACGTCCCCCCGTTTTGGTCACGGAGCGGAGTCGCGTGTCGACGCTGTCTTTGTCGATGAGCCATACGCCAGAAGCCTTGCGGGCCTCAAGTGCTCCGTTTTTTATGAGCTCCTGCACCCTGCGCGGAGTGATGCCGAGTAGCTCGGCGGCTTCCTTGGTGGTAAGCATCGAGAAACCCTTCGTCAGAACGAATAGTTTTATCTATTCCATTGTAATTAAAACTATTCGTTCTGACGAAGGGTTTTGAGATGTGGTCGGTCGAAGGGTCTGTTGCGCCCCGTCCGTAATTCCTTTATTCTTAATTGGCTTCGCGCGAGAGCGCCAAGTGTGCCAGTGTGGCGCAACGGTAGCGCAACTGATTTGTAATCAGTGGGTTGCGGGTTCGATTCCTGTCACTGGCTCCATGAGAGTTTC
>CAJMBB010000186.1 GCA_905211615.1 uncultured Collinsella sp.
TTTTCTTGTTGGTGGCTATCTACGCAGTGGTGCCAATAGTATTTTGCGGAAGATCTACCTCTCGCTTGGCGTGGTGGCGGACCTGTCAGGCTGGTCGTCGTAGGCGTATTTGCTGTACACGTTGACCTCCCATTGCTTTTTTTCGACCTTTGCCACGGAATCGAGGATGAATCCGGTTGCAAGGCTCAGGCCGCACAGGAACATAAACGACGCGGCGAGCATGGCGGTGGGGAAACGCGGAACGAGGCCGGTCTGGAAATACTCGACAACGATGGGCGTGCCCAGGGCGAGGCCGATCACCGCAAACAGAAGCGCAACCAGGCTGAAGAACTTCAGCGGGCGGTAGTCCTTGAACAGCGTGCCGATCATCGCGACGACTTTAATGCCGTCGCTCACGGTATTGAGCTTGGACTCGGAGCCTTCCGGACGGTCACGGTACTCGATGGGCACATCTTTGATGCGCCAGCGGTGGTCGACAGCGTGAATCGAGAGCTCGGTTTCGATCTGAAAGCCCTCGGAAAGCACAGGGAAGGTTTTAACGAACGGGCGACTCATGGCGCGGTAGCCGGTCATGACGTCATCGAAGCTGTAGCCATAGATCCACTTGATCATGGCGCGGACCAGATTATTGCCAAAGCCGTGGAAGGCACGCTTGTTCTCCTCGGCGTAGGTGCCGTTGGAAAGGCGATCGCCTACGGTCATGTCGGCCGTGCCGTTAAGGATGGGCTCGCAGAGGGCCTTGGCCGCCTCGGCGGGGTAGGTGTCGTCTCCGTCGACCATCAGGTAGCAATCGGCGTCGATATCGCGAAACATCTGGCGGCACACGTTGCCCTTTCCCTGACGGGGCTCAAAGCGGACTGTGGCGCCGTGCTCGGTGGCAATGCGTGAGGTATCGTCTGACGAGTTGTTGTCATAGACATAGACCGTCGCCTGCGGAAGCTCGCGGTGAAAGTCGTCGATGACTTTGCCGATCGTGAGCGCTTCGTTGTAGCAAGGGATGATGACGGCGATGGATTCAGAATTCACTTAATGCTCCTTATACATTCAATCCTAGAAAGTATAGCCGTTTGGGCCTGGCATCCTAAGATGTGGGTTAGTTCTCCAGTTTTGTTGCGCGAATCGTTTGCATGGCCGTCGGGTCTATACTGTTCGTTTGTCAACGATTACGAGTAAAGGAGTTGCATCCGTGTCGGATCAGACAAAGCAACAAGAAACTCGCAGTCTGCCTGCGACGTTTGCTAAGAATGAATTTGAGAAGGACGCGTTTATCCTTCGTCAGCTGGTTACCAAGGATTTTAAGATCAAGTATCGCCGTAGCGTTCTGGGCGTCGCATGGTCGGTGCTCAACCCGCTGCTGATGATGATCGTCATGGCCATCGTGTTCTCGACGATTTTTGGCCAGGGCCGCAATGGCTCAATGACGCCCGAGATGTACCCACTGTACTTGATCGTGGGTAACATTACCTTTGCCGTCATGTCTGAGTCTACTAACCAGGCCCTGACGTCGATCGTGGGCGCTGCCCCTCTGCTCAAGAAGGTTAAGGTGCACCGCTGGGTTTTCCCGGTGCAGAAGGTGCTCTTCTCGCTGGTCAACTTTGCCTTCTCGCTGGTCGCCGTCGCCATCGTCATGCTGTGGTTCCGCGTTATGCCTTCTTGGCACCTGATTCTGTTGCCGGTTTGCCTGCTGCTGCTTATGTGCTTCTGCATGGGCCTGGGCATGATGCTCTCTGCCCTTACGGTCTTCTTCCGCGACGTTATGCATCTGTGGAGCGTCGTCATTACGGCGTGGACTTACATTACGCCCATCTTCTGGACGACTGACTATATTGCGCAAATGCCGCATCTCGTGCGTATCTTGATGTATGCGAACCCCATGTTCAACTACCTGCAGTTTATGCGCGATATCTTCCTGTTCCAGACTACGCCCTCGCTTATGACGTTTGGTATGTGCGTCGCTTGGGCGGTTCTTGCGCTTATTATTGGCTATACCGTGTTCCATAAGTCCGAGCGCAAATTTATCCTCTACATCTAAGGAGTGCTGTGATGACTGAATCTGTTGTTGATTACAGCGAGCAGCCTCTGGCTGTCGAGGTCGACGACGTCACCATGATCTTTAACATGGCGTCCGAGTCGCTGACCAACCTCAAGGAGTACTTCATTAAGCTTGCCAAGCACGAGCTGTTCTTTGAGGAGTTTAGGGCGCTTAAGCACATCTCGTTTGATATTCATCGCGGCGAGG
This sequence comes from uncultured Collinsella sp., assembly GCA_905211615.1. Lineage (GTDB taxonomy): Bacteria > Actinomycetota > Coriobacteriia > Coriobacteriales > Coriobacteriaceae > Collinsella. The sequence goes on from CAJMBB010000186.1 coordinate 2,240, forward strand.
TTGTGGGTCTGGTCGGCACCAATGGCTCCGGCAAGTCTACGATGCTCAAGATTATCGCTGGCGTTCTTGAGCCTAGCGAGGGCAGCGTTAAGGTGCACGGTAACATTGCGCCGCTGATTGAGCTTGGTGCCGGCTTTGACCCCGAGCTGACCGCCCGCGAGAACATCTATCTGAACGGCGCCCTGCTCGGCTATACCAAGGAGTTCATCGACGCTAACTTTGACGGCATTATTGAGTTCGCTGAGCTTCAGAACTTTGTCGATATGCCGCTTAAGAACTTCTCCTCGGGCATGGTGGCGCGTATCGCCTTTGCAATCGCGACGATTACCGAGCCCGATATTCTGATCGTTGACGAGACGTTATCCGTCGGTGATGTGTTCTTCCAGCAGAAGTGCGAGGCCCGCATCCAGCACTTTATCCAGAGCGGCGACGTGACGGTTCTGTTCGTTTCGCACTCCATGGAGCAGGTTGAGCGCATCTGCCAGCGTGCCGTTTGGATTGAGAAGGGTGACCTTCGCATGGACGGCCCGGTTGATGAGGTCTGCAAGGCGTATCGCGAGCAGTTCAACTAGGTTATAATTACTTGCGCCTAACAGGCTTGCGCTTGCTTGGGCGTGCGGTTATTTGCTCCATTAGCTCAGTTGGATAGAGCAGGGGACTTCTAATCCCAAGGTCGACGGTTCGAATCCGCCATGGAGCACCATCGTTTATTAAGCCCGGACCGCTAGTGAACTGCGTCCCAAATCTTGGACGCCCTAAATAGCGACTAGGCCGCGAGGGCC
>CAJMBB010000187.1 GCA_905211615.1 uncultured Collinsella sp.
CCGCCCTATAGCAATCGAAAGCTCAAGCCAGCAGATCGGTCTAGTACACCATACCCATGGCGTCCTGAACCTCTGCCAGGGTCTGCTCGGCGATCTCGTTGGCGCGACGGTTGCCCTCGTGCAGCACGTCCTTCACGTAATCCAGATCGTTCTCGTAGCGCTGGCGACGCTCGCGGATAGGTGCGAAGTACTCGTTGACGGCCTCGGTCACGTACTTCTTGAGCTGGCCGGAGCCGCCCATGCCAATCTCCTCGGCAATCTCGACCTCGGATCGGCCGGTGCAGATGGCGGCTGTCGAAAGCAGGCCAGACACGCCGGGGCGGTTCTCGGGATCGAACGTGATCATGCGCTCGGAGTCAGTCTGGCTCTTCTTGATGCGCTTGGCCGTCTCCTCGGCGGTCATCGAGATGTTGATGGCGTTGCCGTAGCTCTTGCTCATCTTGCGACCGTCCAGGCCCGGCAGCAGCGGGGTCTCGGACAGCAACGCGTCGACCTCGGGGAACACCTTGCCGTAGCGATTGTTAAAGCGGCGAGCGATGGTGCGGGTAAGCTCGATGTGCGGCAGCTGGTCGCGACCGACGGGCACCACGTTGCCCTTGCAGAACAGGATGTCGCAGGCCTGATGTACCGGGTAGGTGAGCAGAAGACCGGTGAGCTCGTGGCCCGAGGCCTCCATCTCGGCCTTTACCGTGGGGTTGCGCGCCAGTTCGGCCTCGGACACCAGCGACAGGAACGGCAGCATGAGCTGGTTGGCGGCGGGCACGGCGGAGTGCGCGTAGATCATGGTCTTGTCGGGGTCAATGCCGCAGGCAAGGTAGTCCATGACCATGTTGTACACGTTGTCCTGGATGTGCTCGGTGGTGTCGCGGTCGGTGATGACCTGATAGTCGGCGATGAGCACGTTGGTCTTTGCGCCCATGTTCTGCAGCTCAACACGGCCCTTGAGGGTGCCGAAGTAGTGGCCCAGGTGCAGACGGCCGGTGGGGCGGTCGCCGGTGAGCATGGTGAACTTCTCGGGCGTCTTGGCCAGGCCCTCGCGAATGGCGTTGCTCTTTTGCAGCGCGACTTCGTAGCTGTTCTCGTTTGGCATGATTGCTCCTAACGTATGTTCATGGGTCAAGATGATAACGCGTTTATTGGAGGGGTGGTGCGTAAGTAGGCGAGGGGCGGGAGAGGGACGCGCGTGGTGCGGCATGTGCGATGGGTGCGGCGCGGCTGAGCTTGGCCAGCGGCGCCTGGGCACATCCTCGGCAGCTTGCCCTAGAGCTTGTGGCGGCGCTCTTCTTTGCGCTCCTCGGCTGCCTGCTCCTCCTGCTTAAAGGCGGGGTCGTCGGGGGTGACGAGCTCGTCCTCGTGCGTGCGCTTGTTGTAATGGTGGCGCAGCACGGGCTCAAACAGATGTAGATGCTTGGCAAAGGCCGCCGAGCCAATGGCGAGCACGGTAAAGATGAGCACACGCATGGGCACCTCGACCTGGTTAATCGCGGCGGCGCCGGCCGAAAGCATGATGCACCAGGCATAGATGAGCAGCACGGCCTGTTTTTGGTTGTAGCCTTCTTGGATCAGGCGGTGGTGGATGTGGCCCTTGTCGGCCTGCCCAATGCTAATGTGGGCGCGCCTGCGGCGCACGATGGCGCTAAACGTGTCGATGATGGGCACGCCGGCAACGATGAGCGGGATGATAAGCGAGGTGAGCGCGGCGGTGCGGCTCACGTTGAGCAGCGAGATGGAGCCCAGTGCAAAGCCCAGAAGCAGTGACCCCGAGTCGCCCAAGAAGATGCTTGCGGGGTTGAAGTTGTAGCGCAAAAAGGCCAGACAGGCGCCAAAGAGCGCAATGGAGAGCGCGGCGGCGTCGATGCGGCCCGAGAGAACGGCCATCGAAAACATGGTGAACGAGGCGATGCCGCAGATGCCCGTGGCCAAGCCGTCGAGGCCGTCGATGAGGTTAATGATGTTGGTGAATGCCACCAGATAGATTACGGTGATGGGGTAGGCGAGCCACCCGAGCATGATTTCGCCGGGGGCAAACGGGTTGACGATGACGCCGATCCGCAGGCCGCCGATACAGGCGATGAGCGCGGCGAGGACCTGTCCGGCCAGCTTTTGCTTGGGCTTGAGCTGGAAGACGTCGTCGATAGCGCCGGTCGCAAAGATGACGGTAAAGGAGAGCGCCAGCATGGGATAGCTAATGTGAAGGCGCGGGTGCGGCACCAGGACGGGTGGCCAGCCTAGGTGCCAGGTGCCTAGGATTTGCACAATGCAGGCAACTACCAGGCCCAAAAACACCGCCGTTCCGCCCAAACGCGGGATGGGCTTGGTGTTGATGCGGCGCTTAGAAGGATAGTCGACGGCATCGAGTTTAATTGCCAAGCGCTTGACCAGGGGCACCGCGAGGAAGGTCGTGATAAAGGCCGCCGCTGCCACGCATAGGTACGGTATGTAGCTCGGGGATGAAGCCATGAATCTAAAAACCGCCAAGCGTCGAAGGAAAAGGTCAGAAGAACGCCATGCGCAAAGGGCATAGCCGAACCATAATACTCGACCAAGGGGGGTGCATGTAATTGCACGCAGCGATAATCACGCGCTTACCAGATATTGGGATGTTGTCGATGGCTTGTCGGGATGCCGGCGGGGATCCATATGGACTGTAATGGCGATTTTCGGCAAAAGAAAACCACCCCCCACGTTACGAAAATGAACCCACCTAAAACAGGTGGGTGCCCTCATCGACTGTTCCAGCGTCCTTAACAACGAAGGATACCTGTACTAGGCACGACTGTGTGGGCTCCCTAAATAAACGCGACGGTTCACCCAGTTGCTCCGCGGGGGGCGGAATACCTACATCATAAAGCGGCACTTTGTGGATTCCAGTCTTGACATTACAAAAATCGTGTCGGACGATTACGGCGCCTTAGGGACGGAGCCGTCTACGCGGTCTGGCCCTTTACGTTTGAGCTGCTGAATCGTTGTTTTGGAGCATGTTTTTATGCCGACGTCG
>CAJMBB010000188.1 GCA_905211615.1 uncultured Collinsella sp.
TCTCCTAGAGGTACTCTTCTCCGAGGGCAAAGTGTCATCGAGTACGTCCTGATCATCGCGATCATCGGCCTGGTCATCGTGTTCGCGGGACCCGGCGTGGCGGGGGCCATCCGAAACCAGTTCAACTTGGTCGGCAATACGGTGAACAACGGGACGACCGGCGGCGTAGAGGGAGGCGCGTCCGGTGGAGGCTCCGCCGGGGCCGATTCCGCGACCGTCCAGGCGGCCGTCGCCAAGGACGCGAAGGACTGGACGCTCGAGGAGCAGAAAGCGGTTGCCGAGGACATCGCCTCCAAGGGCGAGGCATCGCCGGCGTACGCCAAGGCAAAGGCCGCGATGGATGCGGGAACGAAGTTCTCGATGAAGCTGACGGACGGACAGACGCTCGAGTACCGTATCATCGGCATCAACCACGACGACTTGGCCGACGGCACCGGCAAGGCGGGACTGACGTTCCTCACCACCTCGACGGATATTTCGTCCCGCATGAACGCCATGAAAACCAGCGATGGCGGATGGGAGGCATCCGAACTCCGTGCGAAGATGAATTCGGGCGAGATCTGGAACCTGATGCCCGCCGATTTCCAATCCAAGGTTAAATCGGTTAGGAAGCTCACGAACAACGTCGGCGGCGGTAACGCGAACAAGAATGCCGCCGTGACGGCTACCTCCGACAAGCTGTTTCTGCTCAGCTACTCCGAGATCGTCCCCACCTCCTATTGGGCTTCCGACTACCCCTGGAGCTCCTCCGAGGGAACCCAGTACGAGGCCTTCAAGGGCAAGGTGATGAATAGCTATTCGGACACCCCTGCCATTGCCAGTGGCAGCTATTGGTGGGAACGTTCGGTGCGTCCGGACCACTCTACGTTCTTCCTCCGTGTCCACGCCGGCGGCGATCCGGCGATCAGTGACAATGCGACGGTCTCGAATTGCGTCCGCCTCGCCTGGTGCTTCTAGCCTCAGCTGTTAAGCCCGCACAGGCTGTGCGGGCTTTTCTTTTGGCAACCAAACGAACGATTCTCGTCTTGAAGCATAGTTGTCGGGTTGAGGTGAAATGGGGTCATACAGCGGCTCTCAGAGCGCCCGCCGCACTCCCCCGCCATTACCCCTGCGGCGTCCTCGTATAGAGCCCATCCCGCTTGGCGTTTCGTTGCAGCAGCCCACTTGTCCACCGATCAAGTGAACTACTGGAATAAATACAGCGACACGCTTGTTCACTATAGTCGCTATATCTGTGTAAATCGCCGCGATAAATACAGCCCGTACTCGACTGTATACCAGCTACGCGTATGTAGATTCACATCGCGTTAATAAATCGGCTCAAGCGCGTGCAAAACGCGCAAGTAGCCGCAAAAGGCGATTATCGCGTAGGTAGATTTTTGGCACCCTGTTGATTAATCAAAATTAAGCAATTGCTTAAAACAAAAAAGGTCAGGCACTAGGTGCCTGACCTGCAAACTTCTGGTCGGGACGACTGGATTCGAACCAGCGACCCCTTGACCCCCAGTCAAGTGCGCTACCAAGCTGCGCCACGTCCCGAAGCTTTTGTTTGTTGCTCTGCTCTCGCTCGCAACAGGGAGTATATTAACCCGAAACTTTAGACTTGTGCAAGAACTTTTTTACAATTTTTGAAGCAAGTCCAAAATTGTATCTGCGAGCTGGGGTTTTGTTAGTACGGGAAGTTCTTGCGTACCCGTTGTGCTCACAATCCAGGCCTTGTTGGTGTCGGTCCCAAAGCCCGAATCGGTGCGTGAGACATCGTTGGCGATTATTACATCGCACCCCTTGCGGGCCAATTTGCGCTCTGCGTACTCGACAACGTTATCGGTCTCGGCCGCAAATCCGATCACGCATCGCTCGCCCTTCTGGCGCGAGAGCTCGGCCAAAATATCGACCGTCTCGACCAGTTCGATGCGATCCAGGCGCTCGTTGGCCTTTTTGAGCTTATGGTCCGCAGGGGCCGCGGGGGTGTAGTCGGCGACGGCGGCCGCACAAATTGCCGCATCGGCCGTCTGGAAGGCGCTCAGGGCCGCCTGGAGCATCTCTGCGGCGGTCTGCACGCGCACGCACTCCACGCCGCAGGGCACATCGAGTGATGTCGGTCCCAACACGAGCGTGACCGCAGCGCCGCGGCGTGCGGCCTCCCCCGCCAGGGCGATGCCCATCTTGCCCGAAGAGCGGTTGCCAATGAATCGCACGGGGTCGATCGGCTCGTGCGTGGGACCGGCGGTAATTACGATGCGCTTACCCGCCAGGTCCTGTGGCGCGGGGTTGAGCACCTCACAGACAGCCTCTACGATGTCCTCGGGCTCGCTCATGCGTCCCGTGTCTACGTCGCCGCAGGCAAGGTAGCCGCTGCCCGGACCCACCACATGGACACCGCGCTCGCGCAGCGTGGCCATGTTGGCCTGCGTCGCCGGCGCCTTCCACATGCCGTTGTTCATAGCGGGTGCGATCACGATGGGTCGCGGCGTCGCAAGCAGCGTGGTGGAGATGAGGTCATCGGCGACGCCGTTGGCCATCTTGGCGATGATATTGGCCGTCGCGGGCGCCACGACCACCAGATCGGGCTCCTGCGCCAGCGAAATGTGGTGGATGGGGTCGGAGGGATCGTCGAATAGGCCCACCGCGACCGGCTCATTGGTGAGTGCGCGGAAGGTAAGCGGCCCCACAAACTCGGTGGCATGCTCGCTCATAACGACCTTGACGCGCGCGCCGCGCTTTTGCAGCAGGCGCACGATATTGCACGACTTATAGGCGGCGATCCCGCCGGTAATGCCCAGCACAATGGTTTTGCCTTTCAGGTTCATGATAACACATCCTTATATTTGGCCGGGCTTCTGGCTGCCCGTATTGTTCTGCTTTTAAGTATATCCTGCCGGGGGGCAAAAGTAAAGGCAATACCGCATAATTCTAAGTGCCGATACGGCGAGCGAGGTGCGGCAG
>CAJMBB010000189.1 GCA_905211615.1 uncultured Collinsella sp.
TCGCGAGGTTATTCTGTCCAGCCATGACGGAGAGGTGCTCGAGGAGCTGGCCGATCGGATTTACTGCATGCGCGACGGTGCCGTTGTGAAAGTTCGGGAAAGGTCGTGAGCGCGATGAAGAAGACCCTGTGGACAAGAAGGGCGGTGTTTGCGCTTTTCGGCTGTGCTGCTACTGGCCTTGCGGGCATGAGGGTGAGCGTCGTTAACGGGAACCGGACGGTCATTCCTGAGAAATATTATGCAGAGGGCGAATGGCTCTCGATGGATGGGGCGTTTCTGGGGTCGAAGGATGTGGCGACTGATGGGTATTCGTTTTGCATAGACGGGGCAGAGCTGCTCACGCCGCGCGAGTATCTCAAGCGTGCGCATGATGATTATTCAAAATATGGCATCGTGGATACGAAAACGAAATTGAAGGACGCCGACATCGCGTGTGTTATCGCCGTAAAGATGCGTGTCAGGAATAAGGACAATGTCGAAGGCGGAATCAAAACGTATGTTTGGCATTTGGTGCCGGAGTCTGCGCCAAACTATGACTTTGTGGTCAATACCGATCTGATAACGCAGGCAATGCCGGCTCTGGGCGGTTCTGCTGCGTTTGCTGTACAGGTTGGGGCGGAGAACGAGTTGCTCGTCCCATTCATGATGCAGAACACCAACGACTATTTCGAAGATTACGAGACCGTTCGTTTTGAGAAGGCGTTTCCCGGGACTTACACGATGAAGATGACCGATCTGCCGGAGAGAAGGCTCTTAAGGTTTGAAGTGAAGTAACTCGAAGGTCCTGTTGGGGGAGCCTCATCCTACGCTGAAGCGGGATGAGGCTCCCTTCGCAGTGGCGCTCGGCCCTAGTGCTTCTTCTTGTTCTTCTTCTTCTGCTTGCGCTGCTTGCGCTTGGTCTCCTGGGGCTTGTCGCCCTGCTTGGCCTCGGCGGCGGCCTTCTCGGCCTTCATTTTCTTCTTCTTGGTCTCGATGCGGAGTTTTTTGTTGATACGGGCCTTGAGGAAGGGACCGAACTGCTCGGCATCGCCACGGACGAAGGTGTCCTTGGGGATCGTCACGCCCTGGTCGGCGAACATGGCCACAAAGATGCGCTCGCCGTCGAGTACGTGGTCGAGCTTGTCAAACGGGAAGAACTGCGACTTGCCGCTCTTGCCCCAAACCATCAGGCCGTCCTCGTTGGCGGCGACGCGGCGATAGCGGCCGCCCATGGACTCGTCGGCCTCGACGGCGTCGATAAAGTCGCGGGCGAGGGTGTGGTGCAGGTTCTTGCTCCACCAGGCCAAAAAGGCGCCGAATACGATCAGCACGACGCCAAACTTGATCCAGTTGCCGCCGGCCACCAACATGCCGATGCCGATGAGCGCGGCAATTGCCGCGGCGACATATAGCGAGCCGCGACGCCTGGGCGAGGCGACCAGGCGGGCGAAGTCGGTGACCAGGTCGTTTTCGTACTGGTACTCGTTGAGGTACAGGATACCGTCGTCGGCTGCGGCCTGCTTCTCGAGCGCGACCTCGACCTGGTCGGCTGCTTCGGAGGGAACGAGGTTGCTCTCTGCGTCTGCCATGCTCTTTGGACTCCTATCGCGGCGGGCTCGCCGTACGGGTATTATGGAATGCAGTATGCCGTGCGACCGCATGGCCGCCGCGGCAACAAGACTCAGTATACCCGGGGGAGCACCCATGGAATCGTTGTACCGAAAGTATCGCCCGCTCACCTTCGACTCCGTGGTGGGCCAGCAGCATATCGTCTCGACGCTCGAGCACGCCATCACCGAGGGGCGCCTGTCCCACGCCTACCTGTTCTGCGGACCGCGCGGCACGGGCAAGACCACCATGGCGCGTATTCTTGCCAAGGCGCTGCTCTGCCGCAATGCCGAGGCGGCGCGCGCCGAGGGTGCGAGCGGCTGCATGCCCGACGGCACCTGTGAGGAATGCGAGCTCATCGCCGAGGGCAACCACCCCGATGTTTACGAGCTCGATGCCGCCTCCCGCACGGGCGTGGACAATGTGCGCGAGGAAATTATCAACTCCGTCAACTTTGCCCCGGTGCGTGGCAAGTACAAGATTTATATCATCGACGAGGTCCACATGCTCACAACGGCGGCGTTTAACGCGCTGCAAGGTCGGCGTCATTTTCGACGCGGACCGCATGAACGAGGAGTCGCAGAACGCGCTGCTCAAGACGCTCGAGGAGCCGCCGGCACACGTGATCTTTGTGCTGTGCACCACCGACCCGCAAAAGATTCTGGAGACCATCCTCTCGCGCTGCCAGCGCTTCGATTTCCACCGCATCGGCAACGAGGATATCGAGCATCGCCTGTCTTACGTGTGCGAGCAGGAGGGCTTCGATTACGACGACGAGGCACTGGCGATCGTGGCGCGCCATGCCAAGGGCGGCATGCGCGACGCATTGTCCACGCTGGAGCAGCTGAGCGTTTTTGGTAACGGCGCCGTGCATGCGGACGACGCCCGCTCGCTCTTGGGCGAGGTTTCGGACCAGATCCTGGGCGAGTTTGCCCGCGCCATTGCCGAGCGTGACATTGCTGAACTCTATGGGCTCATTCGCGCACAGGTCGAGGAGGGAAATGACCTGCTTGAGTTGACGCGCGACCTGGTGGCGCATGTGCGTGACGTGTACGTTGCCTGCGTTGCCGGTGCCCGTGCCGAGCTGTTTGAGGGCGGCTCCGAGCAGGCCGAGACGCTTGCTGCCGAGGCCGCTGCCTTTGGCGAGCATCCTGCCGACCGCCTGGCCCGCGTGCTGACGGTGCTCGACGATGCCGCACTGGAGATGAGGAGCGCGAGCGACGTGCGCCTGGTGCTCGAGATCGCCTGCACGCGCCTGGCACGTCCCGAGGCCGATTTAACGATTGAGGCATTGGCCGAGCGCGTGGCTCGCTTGGAGGCCATGGTTGCCAACGGCGCCGTGCCGGCG
>CAJMBB010000190.1 GCA_905211615.1 uncultured Collinsella sp.
GAAATACTGCCCGGCGATGAGCGCCGCCAGTCCGATTGCGCTCACAACGACGGAGCGGCGCGGCGGCACGCGGCGGAACAGTACCGCGATATACACCACGCATGCCGCCCATTCGCAGATGGCGGTGTACGAACGGGGGATGTCGGGCAGCGCGTTGGTGATCATCGGCCGCCGCCCATGTAGTCGGCCAAGGCGGCGAGGAACGCTTTCTTCCGTGGTCTGCTCACGCGCAGCCGCTCGTCGTCGGACATGATGCAATCCTGGTCGGCAACGCCCGTCACATGCTTGAGATTGACCAGATAGCAGGAGTTCGAGCGGAAGAAGTGCCGGTCGGCGAGCTTGGCTTCCATGTCTTTGAGTGTGCCGTTGATAGAGTATTTGCCGTCAAGCGTGTGGATGACGATGGTGTGCCGGATCGACTCAAGATACAGAATGTCGGCAAGATTCAGGCGCATCTGTCCGTTGCCGGTTTCGATGAGCATGGAATCGTCGCCATTGCGTCGCACCATGTCGATCGATTTCTTGAGCTCCTGCGAAAACGCGAACCACGGTAGAGGTTTAAGCAAGTACGACAACGCACGCACCTCATACCCGCTGATTGCATATTGCGGGGCAGCGGTGATGAACACGATCACGACTTTGTCGTCGCGCTCGCGGATGCGTCTCGCGGCGGCCATGCCGTCCATTTCGCTCATCTCGATGTCGAGCAGTAAGATATCGTAAACGGGGGTATATTTTTCTACGATTCGTGCGCCGTCGTCGAATACGGAAACGGTAAATTGCTCGCCATTTTCCTGTTGATATCGGTTGAGATAGTCAAGTACCAGTTGGCAGCTTGCGGGATCGTCCTCGACCACGCCGATTCGAATATTGCGCATTGCAACCTCCCTGTTCTGTCTTTCGCTCCGTACCATTGTCTTGCATGATGGCGATAAATGCGTGTATTTACTACGCTGTTAATCCCCTTTTGCCAGCGGAGGCAAACAGCGCGACTCGCGACACGCATTGACAGTTTTAGCGTTGTATGTATCATGGAACGTGGCTCAACGAAGAGAACCTTCGCTAAACCAAAGAAATAAATTAACGCTTTGAATTGTGGCTTTGTCAAAGTAGTAAGCCGCGAGGATGGGCACCGAACAAAAATCCCTTTACAACGGATCGTGAGGCACGTACCTGCCTCTGAAAGGATGACAAATCATGGCAGAAGTCGTATTCGACCATGTTACTCGTATCTACCCGGGCAATGACAAGCCGTCTGTGGATGATCTGAACCTCGACATCAAGGATGGCGAATTCCTGGTGCTGGTCGGCCCGTCTGGTTGCGGTAAGTCTACGACCCTGCGTATGCTCGCAGGCCTCGAAGAGGTCAACAAGGGACGCATCCTCATCGGTGGCAAGGACGTCACCACGATGCAGCCGAAGGACCGCGACATCGCAATGGTGTTCCAGAACTACGCTCTGTATCCGCACATGACCGTCGCCGACAACATGGGCTTCGCCCTGAAGATCGCCGGCACCCCGAAGGAAGAGATCCGCAAGCGCGTCGAGAAGGCCGCTGAGATCCTCGACCTGACCGAGTACCTCGATCGTAAGCCGAAGGCTCTGTCTGGCGGTCAGCGTCAGCGCGTGGCTATGGGCCGTGCAATCGTCCGTGAGCCGAAGGTCTTCCTCATGGATGAGCCGCTGTCCAACCTCGACGCCAAGCTCCGTGTGCAGACCCGTACCCAGATTGCCGCTCTGCAGCGTCAGCTGGGTGTCACCACCCTGTACGTGACCCACGATCAGACCGAGGCTCTGACCATGGGTGATCGTATCGCCGTCATCAAGCTCGGCATTCTGCAGCAGGTCGGCGCTCCGACTGAGCTGTACGATCGTCCGGCCAACGTCTTCGTCGCTGGCTTCATCGGCTCCCCGTCGATGAACATCAACACCCACCCGGTGGTCAACGGCAAGGCAAAGATCGGCGAGGACACCGTGGATCTGCCGACTGAGGCCGTCAACAAGCTCACCGCCGAAGACAACGGCCAGATTGTGGTCGGCTTCCGTCCGGAAGACGCCTCCTTGGCTGCCCCGGATGAGGCCAACGCCTTCTCCCTCAAGGTCATGAACGTTGAGGATCTGGGCTCCGACGGCTACATCTACGGCAACATCATCACCGATGGCTCCGCTGCCGAGGCGTCCACGATGATGTCCGACCAGAACAAGCTCACCACGATTCGTGTGAACCCGCGTGCGCTGCCGAAGATCGGCCAGACCGTCAAGATCAAGATCGACCCCTCCAAGATGCACCTGTTCGCTCCGTCGACCGAGCTGCGTCTGAACTAGTAGAGGAACTAGCAGATACTTGGTATGACTTCGGTCATGCCAACCATTAAACGAGGCGATTCTCTTCCTCTCTTATGGCCTCGTTGGAAAAGCCCTGCATAGCTGCGGGGCTTTTCTTTTTGCCCAGAAAGACATACGCTAACCGGCCCCCGCAAATAAACTATTTGTTCTTTTGTCCCCGTTGTCTATTTAGAAGTGCGACATCCTTGTTTGTCTTGCAAGTCTAGCAGCTCGTCGGCGAATGCCTCGGCGGGCGTGCGGTGGCCGAGCACGCGCATGGGACGGTTGTCGGTCTCGTCGACGATCTCCTGGAGCCCTCTTGCCATACCGGGTTCGATGATCGTGCGTTTGGGCAGGTAACGGCGGATCATGCCGTTGCGGTTCTCGTTGCCGCCCCGCTGCCAGCTGGAATAGGGGTCGGCGAAGTACGTGGCCATGCCCAGCCCGTCGCGCAGCCTTTCGTGGTGGGCGAACTCGGTGCCGTTGTCGTGCGTGACGCTGACGCGCGCGCCGGCCGGCAGCGGCGAGAACATGTCCAGCTGCGCCCCGACGCTCTCGCCGGCGGGCTTGTCCGGAACGACGCGGGCCCTGAGGAACCTGGGCCT
>CAJMBB010000191.1 GCA_905211615.1 uncultured Collinsella sp.
TCCGCTCAATGTGTTCGGCTGAGATCGGAAATCAGCCACCCTCCGCGAAATCTTAAGGAATTAAACAAACTGGTCGTCGGGCGCCAACAGAAGCTCGCCGTAACGTTTCGTCAGCCCGTCTCTCAACTGACAGAAAGCAGGAATATAGACGTTCAAGATGCGCTGAATCAAATCTTGAGCGAGCTTGTTGTCGTAGATATGGACGTTCGTATTGCGGTCTCTGAGCATATCCAGCCAGGCTGCCTCATCAATAAAGTCGTAGAATCGGTAGGACTCCTTCAAGATGGCACGAGGAGACCCCGACGCGGCAAGCGTGGCGCCCTCATACTCGAGCAGACGCTTAAGGAGCGTAAGTGAGATACCGAAAACCTGCTCATAGATATACGCACATCCGGAGACGACATAGTCGTTGTCGAAATCTTGGAATCGAGCTGTCTCCAGCAGCGCCAGACGCGAACCAAAGGCTTCGTACGACTTCACGAAAGCCAGCCCTTACAGCTTGATGTCAAAATTGATCTCGGGGACGGCGGCCAGGTCGGCCAACGTCACGCCGTCGACGTACTTTTCGATCACATCGTCCAGGCCGCGCCAGAACTTGACGGTGGAACACAGGTCACTGCGGGCGCAGCTGTTGTCGATGCCGTCGCACGCCACGGGCGCCGTGCTGCCCTCGACAGCGCGCAGGATGTCGCCGGCACGCACATCGACCGGGTCCTTGGCCATCATGTAGCCGCCACCCTTGCCGCGCACGCTCTTAAGCAGGCCTGCCTTCATAAGCGGACGCACCAGCTGCTCCAAATACTTTTGCGAGATACGCTCGCGGTCGGCAACCTCGCGCAAGGCAATCTTACCCTCGGCGTCACCGAGCGCCGCGATGTAGATCATCAGCCGGAGGGCATAGCGGCCCTTGGAAGAAATGAGCATACCTACCCTTCCATAACGCCGGGGACAAGCACTTCCGATAAATTTGTCCCTCATCTAAAAAGTCGAGTGGATTAGTCGGGTTTTCCCTTGACTAACGCCGAACCCATAGTAACTTTATTCCGAGAAGATTCCTAGGGTTTAGTACACCTATGAGTACACCATATACAGAGAGGGACAGCATGAGCGCAAATCCGCTGCTTTCCATCGAAGGTCTGACCGCCTCCGTGGACGAGAAGACCATCCTCCACAACGTCAACCTCAACGTCGCCGCCGGCGAGACCCACGTGCTGATGGGACCCAACGGCGCCGGCAAGTCCACCCTCGGCCACCTGGTCATGGGCGACCCCGTTTACACGGTCAACGACGGCCGCATCGTCTTTGACGGCCAGGACATCACCGAGCTCACCACCGACAAGCGCTCGCGCGCCGGCCTGTTCCTGAGCTTCCAGGCCCCGGTCGAGATCCCCGGCGTGCCACTGTCGAGCTTTTTGCGCGCCAGCATCGCCGGCCGCCCCGGCCTGGAGATGAAGGGCAAGGAATTCCGCCGTCGCGTCAAGGAGCTCGCGGCCGAGCTCAACATGGATACCGCCTACCTCAACCGCGAGCTGGGCGTAGGTTTCTCGGGCGGCGAGAAAAAGAAGGTCGAGATGCTCCAGCTCCTGCTGCTGCAGCCCAAGCTCGCCATCCTGGACGAAACCGACTCCGGCCTGGACGTCGACGCCCTGTCCACCGTCAGCCACGGCATGGACGCGTATCGCAAGAGCTGCGACGGCTCCATGCTCATCATCACGCACAACACGCGCATCCTGGAGCACCTAGATGTCGACCGCGTCCACGTTATAGTCAAGGGCCACATCGTGCGCGAGGACGACGCCTCGCTGATCCCCTGGATCGACAAGAACGGCTTTGAGACCTTCGAGCGCGAGGCAGCCGAGCAGCGCGCCCAGGCCGAGTCTGCCGCTGCCGAGCAGCAGGCGTAAAGGGGCGACGCAATGACCAAGAACCGCACCGAGGTCGCGGACATCGACCGCAGCCTCTACGACTTCACCTATGGCGAGGAGGGATTCGAGCGCCTCGACGCTGGCATCACGCCCGACATTGTGCGCGAGATCAGTGCCAAGAAGGACGAGCCGCAGTGGATGCTCGACCTGCGCCTCAAGTCCCTCGAGATTTTCAATCGTTTTCCCGACCCGACATGGGGCCCCTCCATCGAGGGCCTGGACATGGACAACATCGTCACCTACGTCAAGCCCAACACCGACCAAAAGCACGACTGGGAGTCGGTGCCCGACGACATCAAGAACACCTTTGAGCGCTTGGGCATCCCCGACGCCGAGCGCAGCTACCTGGCAGGCGTCGGCGCGCAGTACGACTCCGAGCTGGTCTACCACAACATGCAGGACACGGCGTCCAAGATGGGCATCGTCTACTCCGGTATTGAAGAAGCCTTGCACGATCCACAGTGGGAGCCGCTCATCCACGAGAAGTTTATGACGCTCATCCCGCCCACCGACCACAAGTTTGCGGCTCTGCACGGCGCCGTATGGTCGGGCGGCTCGTTTGTCTACGTGCCCAAGGGCACCAAGCTCGACTTCCCGCTGCAGAGCTACTTCCGCCTTAACGCCAAGGGCGCCGGCCAGTTTGAGCACACGCTCATCATCGTCGAGGACGATGCCGACCTGCACTTCATTGAGGGTTGCTCCGCGCCCAAGTACAACGTGGCAAACCTCCACGCCGGCGCTGTGGAGCTCTTTGTGGGCAAGCGTGCGCACCTGCGCTACTCGACCATCGAGAACTGGTCCAAGAACATGTACAACCTCAACACCAAGCGTGCGCGCGTGGACGAGGACGGCGACATCGAGTGGATCAGCGGC
>CAJMBB010000192.1 GCA_905211615.1 uncultured Collinsella sp.
GCGCATAAAGAAAGCCTCCCATTTCTCATGTCCAAGAAATGGGAGGCAGTTCATTTGTGGGGCGGGCCTTGCTGTTACGATTAGCGTTTCTTTCCGCGGAAGAAGAAGCCGTGCAGTGACGGCTTGAGGCCGCGGTTGGCGCGATGCTCCTCGACGCGCTCGTGGATCGAAGCGACGCGCTCGATGACTTCGTCGGGAATCGGCACATCGGGATTCATGTTCTCGACCTGCCTGACCTCGGCGGCGGCGACCTGGTCGATAATGGGCACATCGTCGCGCGAGATGACAGGTGTGGCTTCTTCCTTCATCTTGCGATAACGCTGCATCATGTCGGTCTGTAGCTGCTGTGCCGAAGGCGGCGTCCAGATGATGGCGTTGGCGCCGGCGGCGATGGTCTCACGGATGCTCTCGGGCGTCTTGCCGCCCGGCGCGATGAGCGGCAGGTTGGGATAGTGCTCGCGCAGTTCACGCAGGACCTGGGGCGTGTTTTTGCCGGCGGCGATGTTGAGAATCTTGGCTCCGGCGCGCACTTTGGCATGCGCATCGTCGTCGCAACGTACGACCGTGGCGATGACGGGGATGTCGGCGATGTTGGTGATGTGCTCGACCATCTCGGCAGTAGCGGGGGAGTTGACCACGCAGCCCGCCGCGCCCTGCATCTCGGAGACGGCTGCCATCTGCACGGAGCGCTTACCGGTCGTAGTTCCGCCGCCCACGCCTACAAAGACCGGGCACTCGGCGACGGTCAGCAGCGCTTGCGTAATGGCGGGCTGCGGCGTGAAAGGGTAGACCGCAAAAACGGCATCGGCGTTGGAGTTGCGGATAACCGCGACATCGGTAGTGTAAATGAGCGACTTGATGCGGCGGCCGAAGAGCGTGAAGCCGCTGGCCTCCTCGATCTCGTCGGGCATGCGAAGAGCAGCCTTGCGCAGACGTCCGTCGATGGGCAGGGGCTCCATGGGGAGCAGTCCGTTGGGGGTCACGGCTACCTGGGGCTCGGTGAACTCGTCTGCGAGCTCGACCTCGGAGAAATCGACCGAGGCGACGATGTCCTCGTGAACCTCGGCGGGTACATCGATGGGAGCTTGGTCGTTTGCCGCGGCAGGCGTGTCGAAGGAGCTGGTGCCGACAAAGGCGTCGACGCGTTCGTTTAGGTCGTTGAGGGTATCCATGGAGGCTCGATTCTATGCGATGGTGGCCGGCGCGATGCAGCCGGAATTGCGAATGCTAAATCGTTTGACGAGTTGATTTTTCCCCGCCGCACCATCCGTTAGACCGAAGGGCGGGAGAACGTGAAGGAGCTGTGGTGGCGAGGATCGAGGTGCTATCTTGAAAGCCCCGTTTAAAAGAGAGGTGACGCGGTATGGAATTGACAGCAATGTTTGGCTCGATTGGCCTGTGCGTGGGCGCAATCGTTGCCGCCGCGGTCATCTACTTTGTGGTCACGGCCATTAAGGGCAAAAGGGCCGAACGCAAGGAGCGCGCGATGCTTAAACAGCATCGCGACCAGCAGGGCAAACGCGCACAGAGATAGCTTGTTGAGTTTTTGATCCGTGCGCTAGCTGCGTTTTCGGATCAGGGCAATGTAGAAGCCCTCAAAATCGCGGCTAGGCGGAATGGTCAGCGTGCCGGGCATACCGTTGGCGATGGCCGAGACATGGCCGGCGGCGATGGCCTCGGTGAGGGCGTTGCACTCGATATGCGGCTCCTCGCCGGCATCCTGGGCGCGACGCGCTTCACTTTCGCTCGGTGTGCCGTCGAGGGGGATAAGCTCGCAATCCATGTGCTTGTCGAGGGCCTCTTGCAGGGCGTCCTCGTTTTCCTGCGGCATGATCGAACAGGTGGAATAGACGAGCATGCCGCCCGGTTTGAGGGCTCCCATGGCGCGGTCCAGAAGCGCGCGCTGCGAGCGGGCGCACTTGACGAGCAGCTGCTCGGTGAGGCCGCGCAGGCTTTTCTCGTTGCCACTGATGACGGTGCCCGTGCCGGTGCAGGGAGCGTCGAGCAGGATGCGGTCAAAGCGGAAGAACTCGTCGAGCTCGCGTGCGTCGATGCGCATGACGGGCACGTTTTTGGCACCTTGGCGGTGGAGGTTGGACTCAAGCTTTTCGGCGCGGGGAATGCTCATCTCGCAGGCCGTGAGGTGTGCCTGGCCCTGGGTGAGGGCGGCGATCTGCGTCGTCTTGCCGCCAGGGGCTGCGCACATGTCCAGGATGTCCTCGCCTGCCTGGGCGCCCAACACCAAAGGCGGCATCATGGACGACAGGCTCTGTAGGTAGATCTTGCCGTCGCGGTAGATGTCGAGGTCCCATAGGTCGGAAACCTGGGCCTCGGGCAGGATAAAGGCGTCCGGATACCAGGTAACGGTTTGGTGCTCGATGCCGGCGGCATCGAGCGCCGCAACGATGTCCTCGGCGGTTGCCTTGAGCGTGTTGGCGCGCAGTGTGACCGGGCGTGTGACCGCGGCGCCGAAGCCCTCGATCATGAGCTCGGCATCGGCGGGCGCATAGGCGCCGGCGACCGTGTCGACCATAAAGCGCGGCAGGTCGGCGGCGCAGGGAAGGGCGGCAAGCTGGTCGGAAAGCTCGGTGGAGGCAAACTGCCTGAGCTTGATCTCGGGCTTGACCTGCTTTTTCTGCTTACGACGACGCGGCTTGGACATCCGTCTTTCCTTCCCATTCCATTAAAAGTAGTCAATTTGGGACGGGGCTATTTTAGCTGCCCGTCCGTTTCGGCAGGCGTTGCAGTTAAATTT
>CAJMBB010000193.1 GCA_905211615.1 uncultured Collinsella sp.
TCCGCGCTGCCGAGCCTGCGTCCCGCCGTCAACGCCACGGGTGTGGTCATCCATACCAACCTGGGCCGTGCTCCGCTCGCGGAGTCGGCCGCCAAGGCCGTGGCCGAGGTCGCGCGCGGCTACAGCACGCTCGAGTACAGCGTGGACACCTGCTCGCGCGGGTCGCGCAAGGAACATGCCGCGCAGCTCATCCGCTCGCTTACCGGTGCCGAGGACGCGCTCGTGGTCAACAACAACGCCGCCGCGGTGCTGCTAGTGCTGGCGACTCATGCCGCGGGCAAAGAGGTTATCGTCAGCCGCGGCGAGCTTGTCGAGATCGGCGGCAGTTTCCGTATCCCCGATGTTATGGAGGCCTCGGGTGCCAAGCTCGTTGAGGTCGGGGCCACCAACCGCACGCATTTGAGCGACTATGAGCGCGCCATCACGCCCGAAACGGCAATGATCCTCAAGGTTCATCCTTCCAACTATCGCATCGAGGGTTTTCACGAGGAAGTGAGCTCAAGGGAGCTCGCCGCCCTGGCCCACAAGCATGGTCTGCTGTTCTACGAGGACCAGGGGTCGGGCGCGCTGTTGCCCGACGACATCTTGGTGCGCGGCGGCGAAGAAACCACGCCGGCTTCGGTCGCGGCGGGGCTCGATATCGTGTCGTGCTCGGGCGATAAGCTGCTCGGTGCCGCACAAGCGGGCATTATCATGGGCCGTCGCGATCTGGTCCAGGCCTGTGGGTCACATCCGCTTATGCGCGCCCTGCGCCCGGGCAAGATCGCGCTGGCGGCGCTCGAGGCCACACTGCGCATTTACATGGATGGGGCGGATGTGGCCCATCGCGAGGTGCCGGTGCTCAACATGCTCACGCTTCCGCAGGCTCATCTGGAGCGTCGCGCACGCAAGCTGCGCGAGTTGATGGTGGCGGGCCTCGATAAGGCTGGCTGCCCGTGTGCCGTGCAGGTGGAAATCGTCGAGGAGTCGTCGACTCCCGGCGGCGGCTCGCTGCCCACCGTCGAGCTGCCCACCATGTGCGTGGCCGTCTGCCCGGTCGACGGGCGTCTGTCTGTCGACGCGCTCAAGCGCTCGCTCGTTCAAGACTTCGATACGCCGGTCGTCACGCGAACCTCGCACGATCGCATTTTGTTTGACGTCCGTACGCTTGTGGGCGACCGCGATATCGAGACGGCGGCGTCGACGCTCGTCGCGTGCGTTGAGAAGGCGATTGCTCGATGAGTGAGTTTCAGTCGCTGGTGGAGTGTCCCGTTATCGTTGGTACGGCGGGCCACGTTGACCACGGTAAGTCGGCACTGATCGAGGCACTGACCGGCAAGAATCCCGACCGTCTGGAGGTTGAGCGTCGCCGCGGCATGACCGTTGAGCTGGGCTTTGGCGAGCTGGCGCTGCCGAGTGGCAAGATCGTTGGCCTGGTCGACGTGCCGGGCCACGCGCATTACCTGCGCGCCATGGTGCAGGGTGCCACGGGCATTGACGTTGCCGTGCTGGTGGTCTCTGCCGTTGAGGGCGTGATGCCGCAGACCCGCGAGCACGTGCATGTGCTGGAGCTGCTGGGCGTCACACACATGGTGGTGGCGCTGACTATGTGCGACCTGGCCGATGCCGAGATGACCGAGCTTGCCGAGCTTGATGTCGATGACTTTTTGTCGGGTACCGTGTTTGCGGGCGCGCCGATCGTGCCTGTGTCGTCCAAGACAGGCGAGGGGATTGACGGGCTGCTTGCGGTGCTCGACGAGCAGGTAAGTGCCTGCTGGGATGCTTGCCGCGACCGTTCCGAGCTCACCGATGCCGCGCCGCGTCTGCCCATCGACCGCTGCTTTACGATCAAGGGCGTCGGCACCGTCGTGACGGGAACGCTGCACGATGCGCCGGTTGCGGTGGGCGACGAGCTGATGGCTTTGCCGTCGCGTACAGTCTGTCGCGTGCGCGGGATTCAGGTGCATGGCGATACGCCGCGAGCACTGCCGGGACAGCGCGTGGCACTCAACTTGGTGGGCGATGATGTCGCCGCGCTCGATCGCGGTGAGATGCTCGGCGTGGCGGGCCGCTTTGGGCAGACGATGCGCTTTATGATGACGTTTACGTATTTGGGTCGCGAGGGAGCCAAGCCGCGTGTGCTCGAGTCGGGTGCGCGTGTGCACGTGATGGCGGGTACGGCCGAGGTGGTCGGTCGCATCATGTTCATGGAGGGCGAGGCCCCCATGGCGGTGGGCGAGACCCGTACCGTGCAGGTGCGCGTGGAGGAGCCGCTGCCGCTGCGAGCCGGAGACCATGCCGTGGTGCTGTCCTATTCGCCCGTGATGCTTATTGGCGGTGGGCGCGTGCTGCTTTCGCGCTGCCGTCGATCGCGCGAGCTTGTCGAAGGAGAGCGTGCACTGTATGCGGCGCTCGAGTCCGGCGATATCGCGGGCGGTGTGGGCGCATGGCTGGCGCTGCAGACGCTGCCGGTTACGGCGGTTGATGTTGCCGAGGCTTTGGATCTTGGTATCGGCGAGGTCGATGCCGCACTGCGCGGGTTGGTGGCGCAGGGCGCTGCTTGCGCGCTTGCAGGCTCGGATGGCTCGCTGTATGCAGATTCTTCCGCGCTCGACGCCGCGATGGATGCACTGGCGGCGACCCTGTCAGCCATGCACGCGGCGGCTCCCAAGGAGACGGGCTTTACGCCCGGCGCC
>CAJMBB010000194.1 GCA_905211615.1 uncultured Collinsella sp.
GCAGGGGACTCTTAATCCCAAGGTCCAGGGTTCGACCCCCTGACGGCCCACCAAAGCATGTTAAGACGGTCAGCAAAAGTTGACCGTCTTTTTTGTTAACCTCGCATGGGGTCGAACCCGTCGGGGCGCGGAGCTGAGGAAATGCGTAAGCATTTGCCAGCGCAGCGCGCAAGGCACGAAGCGCCGCAGCGGCCGCCTGCGCAGCAGGCTGACCCCCTGACGGCCCACCCAAAGCAAGTTAAGACGGTCAACGAAAGTTGGCCGTCTTTTTTTGTTGACCTTGCATGGGGTCGAACCCGAAAGGGGCGGAGCTGAGTAATCTGCACCGTGATTCCCTTAGGGAAACACGGCTAAAGCCCCGTAGGCGTGTTCTCCTTAGGGGAATCATGCTTACGGGGCTCGATGCATGTTGAGAAGTTGTGATCAAACTCAAAGTGAGAATCAATTTAGTCTGCTCGATAGTGCGAACCTAAGCTTTCAGTTCGCTTGCGCATGGCTTTGACCATTTCCTGTGCTAGTCGAATCTGCGACTGTAGGCGGGCGAGGGCTGCGACTTCGCTGTCCTGGGCTTTCTGTGTGCTCAAGGTCGTTGCCTCCGTCTTTAAGCCCTCAAGCTCGTGTAGTGCCTCGGATAGGCCCGTCTCGGTGCGGTTGATCATGCAATAGGTGCTCATCGTGTGCTTAAGGCCGTGTGTCAGGCGTTCGGCATCTGTTGTGGCAATGCCGTACTGGGGGAGGGTGATATCCGCCTTCAGGGCAGCCTCAGGCTCTTTCTGTGCTGCAAGGGCTGCCGATGCGCCTGCGATGCGTCCGAATACGATGCCGTTGGCGCTTGACAAGCCACCAATGCGGTCGGCACCGTGCATGCCGCCTGTCGCCTCGCCGCAAGCGTAGAGGCCCTCAACGCCCGTGTGCGCGGTCTTATCGATCTTGATACCGCCGTTGGCGGCGTGAGCATACATCGCCACACGCATCTCGTCGCTCGGCGCGATGCCATACTCGTCTTGCAGCCAGGTAGCAAAGGTCTGCACAAACTCTGGGACATCCTCGCGAGGGAAGTCGTAGTGGAGCGCCAGGCCTTCAGCACCCGCTTGATCGATGGCAAGGTCGATGGCGCGGGAGACCAAGCGCGACGTGAAGGGGCCATATCCGGATCGCTGCTCAAGCAGATCGTCCAGCTTTTCGTCGGCAATATCGACCGGTTGGTCAAGTGTGACGTAGCGCCAGGTCTTCTCGTTAAAGACAAGGTTGCGCTTGGGCTCGATGAAGCCGGGCATCATCTGCATGAACTCTATATTAGTAAGGGACGCACCGTGCGCCAGCGCGATGGTCTGTGATGAGCTGAGCACGTCGGCGGAAGTGAGGCTTCGCTCGAACAGGCCACCCGTGCCGCCCGCAGCGATGATAGTGGCCTTGGCTGCTATAGACACGAGATGCTCGTTTGCGCGGTCGTAGAGCACGGTTCCGGTGATTCTGCCGTTCGTGTCCTCAACAAGGTCGATAAGCTCATGGCGGGGGAGCAGGCGAATACCGAGCGACTCGATCCGGGTCGTCAGAGCGTCCTCAAGCGGCTTGCGGGTGAGGCCGCGCCACATGCGCGTCTTGTGGTCAAAGCAGGGGATAAACTGCTTTTGCTGGGCACTCTCGGCGCTTTGCGGACGCTGTACCTCAACGCCTAGGTCTTGCTCGAGCCATTCAATTGCCTGGGGAATGCCGTGGACAAACGTCTGGACAAGCTCGGGGTCGGCGACACCGCCGCCGACGGTCTGGATGGTGTCGATGAGGTCTTGTTCGTCGTCTTCGTTAACGGGTCCGATAAGCCCTAGGCCCCAGGTACCCGGGAAGAAGCTCGATCCACTCATAGTCTTGTCGGCGCTTGCCACGGCGACGGTTGCGCCCGTGCATGCCGCTTCGATGGCGGCACAAAGGCCCGCAATGCCAGATCCAATTACCAGTACATCAGTCGATTCCATCGGATTCCTTTCTCGTCCGGCGCATTGTCGCACGGTTGATCGGCAATGGGACCGCAAAGACTCGGCAAATCGGTAAAGGGCAAATATGGCAGGTGGACGTCAAGAGTGTCCGATCACTCCACCACATCCCCTCAATAAGTTGCGGTGGAATAGGGACTGTTTTGGCTCGTATGGGGTCTAATCAGTCCGTATTTCACCGCAACTGATATATCGGGGTAGGTAACAAAAAAGCCGCTATCCGGGTGGATAGCGGCTCTAAAGCTCAGCTATATGAGCATCGCGCGGGCGCGATTAGGCCTTGAGGGCCTCCTCGACGGCGACAGCGCAGGCGACGGTGGCACCGACCATGGGGTTGTTGCCCATGCCGATGAGACCCATCATGTCGACGTGCGCAGGCACGGAGGAAGAACCGGCGAACTGGGCGTCGGAGTGCATGCGGCCCATGGTGTCGGTCATGCCGTAAGAGGCAGGGCCGGCGCCCATGTTGTCCGGGTGCAGGGTACGGCCAGTGCCGCCACCAGAAGCGACGGAGAAGTACTTCTTGCCAGCCTCGAGGCGCTCCTTCTTGTAGGTGCCAGCGACGGGGTGCTGGAAGCGCGTGGGGTTGGTGGAGTTACCGGTGATCGAGATGTCGACGTTCTCGTGCCACATGATGGCAACGCCCTCGCGGACGTCGTCGGCGCCGTAGCAGTTGACGGCGG
>CAJMBB010000195.1 GCA_905211615.1 uncultured Collinsella sp.
CGCCGCGACGGCGGCCGCCGCCCTTGGCATCGCCGGCGCAACCGTTGCCGCTGCCGGCATCGCCGCAACCAAGCGCCGCAAGCGCTAGGCTATTGGTGGCAGCGCCCATTCTCGGCTTTTACAAAATCTCAATCTGTAACACCAAACCTGATAGTTGGGCTCTAGGTGTTACAGATTGAGACGAACTGTTCAGCCGCTAACCTAACGTCTCGATCTGTAACACGTGGCGAGGAATTTGGTCTCTAACTGTTACAGATTGAGACAAACGTCGGAATCGGTTCGCCGACCAGGCCCCCAACCACCACAAAGGTGCCTGTCCCCATCGTGGTGATCGGGCGGCCGGCATAAAAAAAGTCCCCGCCGGGCGTGTGCTCGACGGGGACTTTGCCGTTTGGTGGCTAGCGCTGTAGGTGATTACTCGCCCAGCAGGCTCTTGGTGATGGAGGCAGCGGCCTTCTTGCCGGCGCCCATCGCCAGAATGACCGTAGCGGCCCCGGTGACGATGTCGCCGCCGGCCCAGATACGGGGATCGGTGGTCTGGCCGGTCTCCTCGTCGGCAACGATGTAGCCCCACTTGTTGAGCTCCATCTTGCCGCCGATCTTCTTTGCGAAGGGGTTGGCGTTGGTGCCGATAGCCGAGATCGCGACGTCGCAGGGAATCTCCTCGATGGCGCCCTCGATGGGCACCGGGCGACGACGGCCGGACTCGTCAGGCTCGCCAAGCTCCATCTTCTGGACCTTGACGGCGCACACGGAGCCGTCCTCGCCAGCGACAAACTCGAGCGGGGAGACGAGCGGCAGAACCTCGACGCCCTCGGCCTTAGCGTGGTGTAGCTCGGCACGACGGCAGGGCATCTCGTCCTCGGTACGGCGGTAAGCGATGATGGCGTGCTCGGCGCCCAGGCGCTTGGCGGTACGGACGGCGTCCATAGCCACGTTGCCGCCACCAAAGACGACGACGTTCTTGCCGTGCTTGGTGGGGGTGTCGTACTCGGGGAACTTGTTGGCCTTCATCAGGTTCACGCGGGTGAGGTACTCGTTTGCGAAGAAGACGTTGGGCAGGTTCTCGCCGGGGACGTTGAGGAACTTGGGCAGGCCAGCGCCGGTCGCCACGTAGATGGCGTCGAAGCCCTGCTCGAACAGCTCCTCGGCCGTGGCCATGTTGCCCACGACGGAGTTGTACTCAAACTTGACGCCCATGTCCTCAAGGCCGTCAATCTCGCGCTTGACGACTGCCTTGGGCAGACGGAACTCGGGGATGCCGTAGACCAGCACGCCGCCGCCGGTGAAGAATGCCTCAAAGACGGTAACGTCAAAGCCGTTGCGGGCGAGCTCGCCGGCGCAGGTGATGCCGGACGGGCCGGAGCCGACGACGGCGACCTTCTTGCCGAGCTTGGCCGCATGGAGCGCGGCTTCGTAGCCGCCGGGGCCCGCGCCGATGACGATGAGTTCATAATGAGCCATAATAGTTCGTTCCTTTTTGAGAGCAATGCCGCCGACTTTTCGGCGGCATTGCGTGATGTTGAGATATGCGTTGCCTTCGTCAGGCAAACTGATACCGTAAAACCATGTTGCGCGCCGCGCCGACCTCGTCGAGACGGCGGACGGGCGTGGAGTGGGGAGCGGTGTGGAGCGTCTCGGGATCGGAGTGCGCGAGTTCAAAGAGCTTGCAGTAGATGCCGCAGACCTCGTCCATGGTCTCCTTGCTCTCAGTCTCGCAGGGCTCGATCATGAGCGCCTCATGGACGATGAGCGGGAAGTACATCGTGGGCGGGTGCAGGCCAAAGTCGAGCATGCCCTTGGCAAGGTCGAGCGCGGAGACGCCCGTCTCCTTGTGGAGATCGACAAGCGACATGACGAACTCGTGCATGCAGATCTCGTCATAGGCCATGGTGAAGGTATCCTTGAGCCTGACGCGCATGTAGTTCGCGTTCAGCACGGCGTTCATCGCCGCCTCGCGGATGCCGGACTTGCCGAGCGTGAGCACGTAGGTCAGTGCGCGCACGACGACGTCGAAGTTGCCGTAGAACATCTTCACGCGGCCGATGGATTTTTCGGGATACTCGAAGCCGTACTTGCCGTCCTTTTCGACGACCAGCGGGCCGGGCATGTACTTTTTGAGGAATTCCTTGCAGCCGACCGCGCCTGCGCCGGGGCCGCCGCCGCCGTGCGGTGTGGCGAACGTCTTATGCAGGTTACTGTGGATGCAGTCAAAGCCCATGTCGCCGGGGCGCACGACGCCCATGACGGCGTTCAGATTCGCGCCGTCATAGTAGCACAGGCCGCCCGCCTCGTGGACAAGACGCGTGATCTCCAGAATGTTTTCGTCAAAAATGCCGACTGTGTTCGGGTTCGTCAGCATCAATCCCGCGGTGTCGGGGCCGACGGCGGCGCGCAGCGCGTCGAGGTCCACGCAGCCGTCTGCGCCGGACGGGATGTTGATGACCTGGAAGCCGCACATCGCGGCGGTTGCGGGATTTGTGCCGTGGGCGGAGTCGGGCACGATGATCTTCGTGCGGTTAATGTCGCCGCGGGCATCATGATACTGCTTGATGAGCAGGACGCCCGTGAATTCGCCGTGCGCACCGGCAGCGGGCTGGAACGTCATGCCGTCCATGCCCGTGATCTCACACAGATACTGCTGCGCAAGCTCCAGCACACGACGGCAGCCCTG
>CAJMBB010000196.1 GCA_905211615.1 uncultured Collinsella sp.
AGACGGCGAGTTAGCCGGCAGGTCGGCATGTCAATCCTGGTCTAACAGAGCCTTTTTATTTGAGGGCTTATATGAGGCGTGGTGGCGTCGTTCCGTAGGTCGGATTTGCCGGGCGCGCCACGCCCTGTGGGTGCGTCTGCTACTGAAGCGCCTGTGCGCCCAGGGCCAGGCAACCCATGATGCCCTGCTTGCCCTCGAGGCTGTTGTTGACGATGTAGTTATCGATGTCGTTGACCTCGGGCGTGACGATATAGCCGTTGAGCATTTCGGCGCACTTCTTGCGCGCGAGCGGCACGATGGGGGTGTGGTCGGCCACGCCGCCGCCGATGATGATCTTTTGCGGCGCGTAGCACAGCGTGTAGGTCATGAGCGCCTGTGCCAGATAGCCGGCGAGCAGGTCCATGGCCTCCGGGTCATCGGCCATGTCTCCGGCGCTCTTGCCATCCCAGCGCTTTTTAACGCCGGGGCCGGCGATGAGGCCCTCGAGGCAGTTGTCGTGGAAGGGACAGGCGCTGTGCTCGCCAATGGTGTCGCGCGGGTCGCGCGTGACCAGGATGTGGCCAGCCTCGGGATGCATCATGCCGTGCACGAGCTTACCGCCCGAGAGCACGCCCGCGCCCACGCCGGTACCGATGGTCAGGTAGACCACGTCGGTGAGGCCCTTGGCGCAACCAAACGTGACCTCGCCCAGGCAGGCGACATTGACGTCGGTATCGTAGCCGCAGGGGATATTGAGCTCGTTTTGGATAGTGCCCAGCAGGTCAAAGTAGCGCCATGCCGTTTTGGGCGTCTCCAGGATCTTGCCGTATTGGGGCGAAGCGGGGTTGACTGCGGTGGGGCCAAAGGCGCCGATGCCCAGCGCGGCGATGCCCTTGTCGGCAAACCATGCGTTGACGGCCTCGACGGTCTCCTGCGGGGTCGTGGTCGCGATCTGCTCGCGCTCTAGGACCGTACCGTCCGCATAGCCCGTGGCGCAGACCATCTTGGTGCCACCGGCCTCGAGCGCTCCGATAAGCTGCTGCTCTGCCATAGTATTCCTCTCTCTGGGACGAGTTGCTCCGTGACTAAAGTATAGAGCTCTAAACCATTTAAGAAAGCGCTATAGAAAGAAGCCTCGCAACGCGGCGGGCTGTGCGAGGCTTCTCTGGTTGCTTTAGTTGCTGGGCCGTCCTTACCCGCGCGGCTTGATTTTATCACGTAGCGACTTGAGGTTCTCCAGCGCCGCGTTAAGCGTCTCGTCACGCTTGGCAAAGTGGAAACGAATTAGATGGTTGACGGGCTCGCGGAAGAAGCTCGAGCCGGGCACTGCGCCCACGCCCACCTTTGAGGCCAGGTCCTCGCAGAACTCGAGGTCGCTGTCGTAGCCAAACTCAGAGATGTCCATCATGACGTAGTAGGCGCCCTGCGGTACGTTATGCTCAAGACCGATACTGTCGAGTCCCTGGCAGAACAGGTCGCGTTTGGCGGTATAGAGGTCAAGGACCTCATCGTAATAGCTGTCGTCGAAGTTGAGGGCGGTGACGACAGCTTCCTGCAGGGGAGCGGCGGCACCCACGGTGAGGAAGTCGTGGACCTTCTTGATGCGCTCGGTGATCTCGGCAGGGGCGATGGTGTAGCCCAGGCGCCAGCCGGTGATGGAGTAGGTCTTGGACAGCGAGCTGCAGCTGATGGTGCGCTCAAACATGCCGGGCAGCGTGGCCATATAGACGTGCTCGTGGGGCGCGTAGACGATGTGCTCGTATACCTCGTCGGTGATGCAGTAGGCGTCGTACTTTTTGCAGAGGTCGGCGATAAAGGTGAGCTCATCGCGGGTAAAGACCTTGCCACAGGGGTTGGAAGGGTTGCACAGGACGATTGCCTTGGGGTCGTTGTCGCGGAAGGCCGCCTCGAGGACCTCACGGTCGAAGTCAAAGGTGGGCGGGTTGAGCGGCACATAGATGGGCTCGGCCCCCGAGAGAATGGTGTCTGCGCCGTAGTTCTCGTAGAACGGCGAGAAAATGACAACCTTGTCGCCGGGGTTCGTGACCGTCATCATGGCGGCCATCATGGCCTCGGTGGAGCCGCAGGTGACCACGATATTCTGGTTGGGGTCGACCGGCATGCCCATAAAGTGCTCCTGCTTGGCCGCGAGCGCCTCGCGCATGGCTTGGGAGCCCCAGGTGATGGAGTACTGGTGGTAAAGCGGCTTGGGGTCGGTGGCGATGGTGCTGAGGCTATCGAGCAGCTGCGCCGGGGGATCGAAGTCGGGGAAGCCCTGCGACAGGTTGACGGCGCCATACTTGTTGGAGATGCGCGTCATGCGGCGGATGACCGAATCGGTAAATCTTGCCGTGCGGTTGGAGAGTTCTTTCATGCCGGTCCTTTCGAGCATTTGCAGTGGGGCAAGTTTACTCCCATGAAACCGGTGGGATTTGCTCGAAATGGTCTCGAAAAACTCTTTGGTTGATTTCCGATCTCAGCCGAACACATTGAGCGGATAGGCCATTCCCGCAGTT
>CAJMBB010000197.1 GCA_905211615.1 uncultured Collinsella sp.
GGTTTATCGCGAGTTCCGCACGAGCCGAAGGCCACTTAATGTGGCCTTCGTGCGAGCAGGACTGCCCGAGCAGGAAACCTTATGCCCCGCCCCTCCGGAGCCACACGGGAGCCACTGCTAAGTTATCCCCCGGCATTCAGAAAATCTAAGTGCCAAAAAATAAGATTTTTTGACTCTGTGTTGTATAACCCGCCATTCGTGGGTACCATTCAACGCGTACGCAAACAAAAAAGGGTTAATTCGCGTGGCATAACCACGCGGCCCAAAAAGGAGGAGACAAGCATGTCGTCTTTGAAGCCGCTTGCAGATCGTGTTCTGGTCAAGCCCGACGAGGCCGAGCAGAAGACCGCTTCTGGTCTGTATATCGCTAGCAACGCTCAGGAGAAGCCGCAGCGCGGCACCATCGTTGCCGTTGGCGCCGGCAAGGTCAACGACAAGGGTGAGCGCATCCCCATGGACGTTCAGGTCGGCGACGTTGTCATCTACGGCAAGTTCGGTGGCAACGAGGTCAAGGTCGACGGCGAGAAGTATCTGCTGATGCGTGCCGACGACATCTACGCCGTCGTCGAGGCCTAGTCTCGTCAGACTCTCTGATTCGTTTTTGAACGCGGTCGCTGCATAGGACTCGGAAGCGGCGACGCGAGTCACATTTCTTTTGGAGGATTACTCACCATGGCAAAGAACATTACGTTCAACACCGATGCCCGCGCTAAGCTCGCAAAGGGCGTCAACACTCTGGCCGACGCCGTTACCGTCACCATGGGCCCCAAGGGCCGCTACGTTGCGTTGCAACGCACGTTCGGTGCCCCGACCATCACCAACGACGGCGTTTCCGTCGCTAAGGAGATCGAGCTCGAGGACAACATCGAGAACATGGGCGCCCAGCTGGTGAAGGAGGTCGCCACCAAGACCAACGACACCGTGGGTGACGGTACCACCACCGCAACCCTGCTCGCTCAGGCCATCGTCAACGACGGTCTGCGCAACGTCGCTGCTGGCGCCAACCCGCTGGCCATCCGTCGCGGCATCGACAAGGCCGTCAACGCCGCCGTCGCCGAGATGAAGAAGCAGGCCAAGCCGGTCGAGACCAAGGAGCAGATTGCTTCCGTCGGTACCATCTCTGCCGGTGACCCCGAGGTCGGCGAGAAGATCGCTGAGGCCATGGAGGTCGTGGGCAAGGACGGCGTCATCACCGTCGAGGATTCCCAGACGTTCGATATCACCATCGACACCGTCGAGGGCATGCAGTTCGACAAGGGCTACGTCTCCGCTTACTTCGTCACGGACAACGACCGCATGGAGGCCGTGATGAAGGATCCGTACATCCTCATCACCGACCAGAAGATCTCCAGCGTCCAGGACATCATGCCCGTTCTCGAGGCTGTCCAGCGCGCCGGCCGTGGCCTGCTCATCATCGCTGAGGACATCGACGGCGAGGCCCTGCCCACCCTCGTCCTCAACAAGATCCGTGGCGCCCTCAACGTCTGCGCCGTCAAGGCTCCGGGCTACGGCGATCGCCGCAAGCGCATCCTGGAGGACATCGCCGTCCTCACCGGTGGCCAGGCCGCTCTGGACGAGCTGGGCGTGAAGGTCGCTGACATCACCGCCGATATGCTCGGTACCGCTAAGTCTGTCACCATCTCCAAGGACAACACCGTCGTCGTCGGCGGCGCTGGCTCCAAGGAGGCCATCGACGCCCGTATCGCTCAGATCAAGGGCGAGATGGAGAACACCACCTCTGACTTCGACCGCGAGAAGCTCCAGGAGCGCCTGGCCAAGCTCTCCGGTGGCGTTGCCGTCATCAAGGTCGGCGCTGCTACCGAGTCCGAGCTCAAGGAGATCAAGCATCGCGTCGAGGACGCCCTGCAGGCTACCCGCGCTGCTGTCGAGGAGGGCATTGTCGCTGGCGGCGGCGTCGCCTTCATGGACGCTGCTCCTGCGCTCGACGCTGTCGAGATCGACGACCCCGAGGAGAAGATCGGCGTCGATATCGTCAAGAAGGCTCTGACCGCTCCGGTCGCTACCATCGCCAAGAACGCTGGTTTTGAGGGCGCTGTCGTGGTCGACAAGGTTGCCGAGCTGCCCGCCGGCCAGGGTCTCAACTCTGCCAACGGCGAGTGGGGCGACATGATTGAGATGGGCGTCCTCGACCCCG
Organism: uncultured Collinsella sp.; assembly: GCA_905211615.1. Taxonomy (GTDB): domain Bacteria; phylum Actinomycetota; class Coriobacteriia; order Coriobacteriales; family Coriobacteriaceae; genus Collinsella. The sequence goes on from CAJMBB010000197.1 coordinate 2,156, forward strand.
TCAAGGTCAGCCGCGTCACCCTGCAGAACGCTGCTTCTGTCGCCAGCCTGATTCTCATCACCGAGGCCACCGTCTCCGATGTGCCCAAGAACACTCAGCTTGAGGACGCTATCGCTGCTGCTACCGCTGGTCAGCAGGGCGGCGGTATGTACTAAGGCCGACAAGGTCTAGAACTCCCACCGGGAATCCGGGGGCGTGACGGGGGCTTCTCTCCGGAACGTCCTCGGACATGCAAAGAGGCTCCGCATCGCGCTTCGCGCTGCGGAGCCTCTCTGCGTCCTGACGCTCCTATTTGGCAAGGTGTTTTTTAGAATCCATTTTGCGCTCGGC
>CAJMBB010000198.1 GCA_905211615.1 uncultured Collinsella sp.
CCGTTTTTGTACGCTCCCGATGTAGTCATACCGCTCGTCTAACTAAGGGTTGCAATCGCCACGTTCCGCGTTACCCTAATGGGCGCATTGTTTCCAAATTGTTAACGAGGGGTTGCCGTAATGGCCGACGAACACGAGACCGAAAGCAAGGCATGGGCGATTGAGGCCGCTGCGGCAGAGGCGGCGTCGCGTGCTGCCGAGGAGGTGCATCGTCCTCCGGTGGTGCCGATGGAGCGCGTGGTCGATCGCGATGTTATTGAGCAAGGCGAGCGCGCCGGCCGCAAGCGTAGCCAGGAGCCAGGCTTTCCGCGCTTTTTTGCCGAGCTCAACCTGGGCCTGATCCTCACGGCGTTCGCCATCGTTGCCTTTAAAACCCCCAATCACTTTGCCTTCGGCGGCACCTCGGGCGTGTCGGTCATTCTTTCCACGCTGTTCCCGACCCTGCCCGTCGGCGTCTTTATGTGGATCATCAATGCGGTCCTGGTCATCCTGGGTTTTATCTTTTTGGAGCGCAAGGCAATCCTTTGGAGCGTCTTTGCCTCGTTTGCGCTTTCGGCCTACGTCTCGCTGTTTGAGCTCTTCATTCCGACGGATGTTTCGATGACGGGCGATATGTGGCTCGACCTGTGCTTTGCCGTCATCTTGCCGGCGCTCGGCAGCGCTATTGTCTTTGACATCGGCGCCTCGACGGGTGGCACGGACATTCTTGCCATGATCCTCAAACGTCGTACGACGCTCGAGATCGGACGCGCCTTGTTGCTGGTCGATATCGGCATCGTGACCGTCGCGGCTTTCCTGTATGGCCCGCGCGTCGGCCTGTACTGCGTACTTGGCCTGTTTGCCAAGACGCTCGTGGTCGATAAGGCCATCGAGAGCATTCACCTTCGTAAGGTCTGTACGATTATTTGCGCCGAACCGCGCAAAGTCGAGGAGTTTATCGTCAAGCATCTCAACCGCACAGCAACAATCAGCCGTGGTTACGGCGCCTTCTCGGGCAAGTGCGTCACGGTGATTATGAGCGTGCTGAGCCGTCGCGAGGCAGTACAACTGCGCCGCTATACCCGCGATATCGATCCGAATGCGTTTATCACGATCGTTGACAGCTCCGAGATTGTGGGCAAGGGCTTCCGCGGCACGAACTAGCGCGGATATACCCTTCGAATCATTGAATAAAGCCGCCTACGTTGCAAATCGGTCATCTTGGGGTATTTGTCCCCACATTGGGCGATAATGTTGCCAAAGACATCGTTTGCGATCCAGGTGATTCGCTCTAGATACGAAGGGATGATTTCGATGTTCTGTTCGCAGTGTGGCGCCCCCATGGGCGATAACGACAAGTTCTGCGGCACGTGTGGTGCCCCCAATGCCGGTGCCGCAGCCTCTGCCCCTCAGGGTCAGCCCCAGCAGTTTGTTCCGCAACCGCCCGTGGCGAATGCGTCCAAGGGCTGTGTGGCTCAGGCGTTTGAGGATATGACCAAGACTCCGGGCGTGCTGCAGCGCGTGTGCCAGATTGCCTTTTTACCGGCGCTGATTTGTGTTGTGTCGGTACTCGTGCTGTTTATTCCCGTTATTGGCGGCATTGCGGCTGCCATCGGCTTTTTGGCAGCTTGCATTGCGAGCGTGTGTGGTTCCGGCTTTGGTATTGAGTGGGGTCGCGATCTGTCGCTCAAGGTTGATGGCGGTATGGATCGTCCACTCATGCGTTCCACGTCGTTTGGCCTCGGAGTCTTTTCGAGCGTTATCTCGGTCGTGCTCGAGGTTATCGCTGCCATTCCCGTTATCGGTGTAGTGCTTTCGCTGGTGGAGAGCGTGGTAATTGGCGCCGCGGGCTCGTATTCGTATTACGGCTCCTATGCACTCGAGGCAGCGCTGTTTGGCTCGTTTGGCCTGCTTGTCCTGGCTATGATTGCCACGGCGGTCTTGGGGGTCTTCTTTAAGATGTTCGCCGACATTGCCGTGATGCACTTTGCGGTGACCGGTCGTGTCGAGAGCGCGTTTTCGCTCGACAAGGTCTGGGCGGCGTTTAAGCACAACAAGACCAAGCTGTTCTGCGCTTCGTTCCTTCCCGAGTTTTTGACGGGTCTGGTCGCCAACGTTGTCACATGGATCCTGACGCTCGTCTTCGGCGCCATTGCCTCTGTCGGTATGTATAACTACTACTACCGTCCTTCGGCTATTGAGGCGCTTGTTACCGGCGGTGGCATCACGCTCGTATTGTTCTTGGTGCTGACGGCGTTTGTCACGGTATTCCTTACGGTCTTTGGCAAGATGCTCAAGCATCGTGCCGTTGGCTATTGGGTTGCGCGCTACGCAAGCGAGTGGGCCGACGAGGACAAGGACGACGTCCTGACTTTTGTGCTGCCGTTTGAGAAGAAGTCTGCTCCGGCTGGTTTTAGCGCCGACGCAGCGCCCGTATCCGATTCCGCTGCGGCGCCGGCGCCTGCGCCCGAGCCCGAGCCCGAGCCCGAGATCGAAGCCGCT
>CAJMBB010000199.1 GCA_905211615.1 uncultured Collinsella sp.
GCCCCTTTTGCGTCGAGAAGTTATGCCGGCGACCCGTGCCGCCACGCTCGCGTTATCCGCGCTGCGGACCCGCAGTAGCCACGAGCGGTTCAAGCCCCAGCTCGCGCGCGTAGTCCTCCTGCGTAAAGACTTCGACAAGTTCAAACGTATCGGCCGTATCGTCAAACGCAAAATGCAGCACTGAGCAGTTGCCCGGCACGCGTTCGCGCTCGTCTGCCGCCGCGCCCCGCACGTGGTCCAAAAACTCCTTGATAGCCGAGCCATGGCTCACCGCGAGCACGCACTCGTGGTCCGGACGTCGCATAAGATCGGTCAACGTCGCCACCATGCGCTCGCGCACCTGCATCTGGCCCTCGCCGCCAAACTGGCGATAGAAGTCGCGCCACGGGCGCCTGGGCATGAGCATCACGCGCTCGGCCTCAAAGTCGCCAAAGAACCACTCACGCAGGCCGTCCAGGCGCTCGTACGCCAAGCCCGGCCACAAGTTGGCGATAGTCTGCTCGGTACGATGAAGCGTGGAGGTGTAGGCATGATCGGGCTCAATGCCGCGCGCACGTAAAAACATGCCGGCGCGCGCCGCCTGGTCGCAACCCAACTGCGTAAGCGGCGAGTCACTCCAGCCCTGAATAATGCGCTTAAGGTTGAATATTGTCTGCCCATGACGAACCAGATACAGGTCTTTGTTCATAGGGGTCCTTTCGTTCGTTACCAATCAAGGAGTGAAAACGCCCCGTCGCAATAGCCAAAATGAAGCACGGCGCCGTTGTCGGGTAGCTCTCCCCTGCCAGTCACATACTCAAGAAACTCCTGGCAGGCTGAGCCGTGGGAGACTGCCAGCACGCAGTTATGCTGGGGGCGGGCCATAATGCGCGACAGCACCGCGACCATACGCGACTGGAGCTGCACTTCCGACTCGCCGCCAAACGCGACCGGATAATCGCCCCAGGGCTGCGGCGGCATATCGCGATTTGATGTGCCCTCCAGCGAGCCCAAATGCCACTCGCGTAGGTCATCGACCAGCTCTATCGAGCGGCCCTCACCAGCAATTAGCTCAGCCGTACGCCGCGCCCGGCCCAACGGGGAGGAATACACACGGTCAAAGGTCACGCCACGCGCCTCAAACGCCGCGCGCGTCGCCAGCGCCTGCTCGCGCCCGCGCGCCGTAAGCGGCGAATCGTGCCCACCCTGCAAAATGTTCTGCACATTGAGCTCAGTCTGCCCATGCCGCACCAAATACAAATCTGCCACACGCCCTCCCCTCGCACCACCGCAAAGGGGACAGGTGCCTTTGTGGTGGTTTACCGCCGAATCACACCGCGGTGACGCTCAACTACACCAGTACGTCGACAAGCGAGCGCTTGGGTACGTGGTGCACCTGCGCCTCATCGCGCCAATAATTGATGGAGCCGTCGGGGTTGGAATCAATTGCGTCGATCGCCTGTGTCTCGGCTGGCACGCCAAAAGCCATGATCAGCTTGAGCTCGTATTTGTCGTTATCGAGCCCCATGGCGTCGATCGCGCGGGGCGTAAAGGCCTTGAACATGCAGGCCGCCACCTCGGGCGTGGCGCTGCGGGCGGCGAGCATCATCGTCTGCGCGGCAATGCCCGTGTCGACCTCAGTAATGGGAGCGGCGGGCTTGCCCGGAACGGCGCGCTCGGCAAGAATCGCGATGTAGCCGGTCGGGCGCTCACCCTCGGCAGGACCCGGCCAGTCCTTAAGCGCGCCGGCCCATGCGAGCTCGTCAAATACACGCGCGCAATCCTCGGCACCGCTCACCACGTGAAAACGCAGACGCTGAGCATTGGCGCCGCAGGGAGCCAGGTGCGCCAGTTCCGCCAGCTCGAGCAAAAACTCGCGCGGCACGCGCATGGACTCGTCAAAGCGGCGGCACGTACGGGCACGACGGACCAGCGCGTCAAACGCTTCCAGACCGAGCTTTTCGCAACCTTGCTTTGCCATCGACTCCGCGCTCGACGGCGCCGCGGGAACTGTTTCGTTCATAGGGACCCCCAATTTCGGGCAATTGTTCTTAGGAAAATCTAACCTAAAACGTAGGCAATAGCGAACAGGGCTGCAATGTTCTACACCTGTTGAATAGAAAATCGCGACGTGGGGAACAACGGAAACAATTCGGGGCCTTTGGGTTACGTTTCGCCCTCCCCGACCCATACGCCAGCGCCTTTAGGCGATACTGGTTGTAACGATCAAGGCTTACGCCGCACGGAAAGGAGACATTATGGGCATCTTTAAGAACGATGACCAAAAATCGAGCCAGTTTGGATTTGACGAGAAAAGCATGGCGGGCAAAGCCGTCAAGGCCGTACGCTGGATCTACGCCATCACGGGCGTCTTAGCGCTCATTGCTGGTATCGCACTGCTTTTTGGAGGCTTCGGTAGTTTGTGTGACAAGGGGCTAGCCTAGGCAGCAACGCTCT
>CAJMBB010000200.1 GCA_905211615.1 uncultured Collinsella sp.
AGGTGGGCGTGCTGGCCCAGCCCCGCTACACCGACTGCGAGGACTTCAAGCGGTTCGGCAAGCCGAAGTACGGCTTTTTCATCGGCGGCGGCAACGTGGCCATGGACGTGGCTCGCTCTGCCGTGCGCTGCGGTGCCGAAAAGGTGAGCATTGTCTACCGCCGCCGCATCTGCGATATGACGGCCCAGGACGCCGAGATTGCCGGCGCCCAGGCCGAGGGTTGCGAGGTTCTGGAACTCACGGCGCCGTTCGCCATCGAGACGGGCGAAGATGGTCGCGTGAACGGCCTGCGCGTGCAGCCGCAGATTATCGGTGAGCCCCGCCGCGGTCGTCCGGCTCCGCGTGCCGCCGCCACGCCCGAGCGCGTCATCCCCTGCGAGCGCGTGTTCGTCGCCATTGGCCAGGACATCGATTCCAAGCCGTTTGAGGAGATGGGCATTGCCTGCAAGTGGGGCTGCATCGTCACTGATTCGGACGGCGCCGTGCCCAACTTTAATGGCCTCTTTAGCGGCGGTGACTGCCAGACCGGCCCCGCCACCGTCATCCGCGCTATCAATGCCGGCCGCGTGGCTTCGGCAAACATCGACCACTACCTGGGCTTCGATCACAAGATCAAGCTCGAGGTCGAGCTGTCGACCGTTCAGTTTAAGGGCAAGCACGAGTGCGGCCGCTGCGAGCTGGGCGAGCGCGAGGCCGGCGAGCGCATTCACGATTGGAATCTGGTTGAGCAGGGTCTCACCGAGCAGGAGGCACGCCAGGAGGCGAGCCGCTGCCTGCGTTGCGATCACTTTGGCTTTGGCGCGTTCCGCGGAGGGAGGAACCTGGAATGGTAGAGCTCAACAACCCCACTGTCAGCGACAACACCGAAAGCGGAGCACTCAATATGGTCAAGCTCACTATCGATAATTGCGAGGTCGTGGTACCCGAGCACACCACGATCCTGGACGCGGCCAAGTCCGTCGGTATCCAGATTCCCACCCTGTGCTACCTGCGCGATCTAAACGAGATCGGCGGCTGCCGCGTGTGCGTGGTCGAGGTTGAGGGCTGCGACCAGCTGGTTGCCGCCTGCAACAACTACGTGCTCGACGGCATGGTGGTCCAAACCAACAGCCCGAAGGCCCGCGAGGCCCGTCGCACCAACGTGCAGCTGCTGCTGTCCCAGCACGATTCGCAGTGCACGAGCTGCGTGCGCAGCGGCAACTGCAACCTGCAGACCATCGCCAACGACCTGGGCATTTTCTATCTGCCGTATCAAAGGCATTTGGCGGGCGAGGGCTGGGACTTCGATTTTCCCATCATCCGCGAAAACGACAAGTGCATTAAGTGCATGCGCTGCATCAAGGTGTGCGAGAGCGTGCAGGGCCTGGGGATTTGGGACCTGACCAACCGCGCCACGCATACCGCCGTGGGTACCCGCGGGCGCGCGCCGATCGGCAAGACCGATTGCGTCGCGTGCGGCCAGTGCATTACGCATTGCCCGACGGGCGCACTGCGCGAGCGCGACGATACCGAGACCGTGTTTGACGCGCTCGCTAATCCCGACAAGATCGTGCTGGTGCAGATCGCGCCTGCCGTGCGTAGCGCCTGGGGCGAGGAGCTCGGTATTCCTCGCGAGGAGGCTACCGTCGAGCGCTTGGCCTGCGCGCTGCGCCGTGTGGGCTTTGAGTACGTGTTCGATACCGATTTCTCGGCCGACCTCACCATTATGGAGGAGGGCTCCGAGCTGCTCGAGCGCCTGGGCGCCGCCGCCAAGGGCGAGGGCGATAGCCGCGGCTGGCCCATGTTTACGAGCTGCTGCCCGGGTTGGGTGCGCTTTGTGAAGGCGCGCTATCCGGGGTTTGTCGACAGCCTGTCTACGTCCAAGTCGCCGCAGCAGATGTTCGGCGCTATTGCCAAGACGTACTACGCCAAGGTGCTGGGCGTGGAGCCCGAGCGCCTGTTTGTGGTGTCCGTGATGCCGTGCACGGCCAAGAAGGCCGAGTGTGCGCTGCCGAGCATGGTAGGCGAGGGCGGCGCACCCGACGTGGACGTTGCGCTGACGGTGCGCGAGATGGTGCGCATGATCCGCGCGAGCCACGTGAGCGTCGAGACGCTTACCGAGGAGCCGCTCGATACGCCGCTGGGCTTTGGCACGGGCGCGGGCGTGATCTTTGGCGCCACGGGCGGTGTGATGGAGGCTGCCGTGCGCTCGGCATATTACCTGGTGACGGGCAAGAACCCGGATGCCGATTTCTTTACCGACGTGCGCGGACTCGACGGCTGGAAGGAAGCCGTGGCCGATATCGATGGCACCAAGGTTCGCGTCGCCGTGGCGCACGGGCTGGGTAACGCCGCCCGTCTGCTCGACGCGATTCGCGACGGCCGCGTGGGCTATGACTTCGTCGAGGTCATGGCGTGCCCCGGCGGCTGCGTCGGTGGTGGCGGTCAGCCCATC
>CAJMBB010000201.1 GCA_905211615.1 uncultured Collinsella sp.
TATAGGAGCCGGTATTTTTATGCCTGTTTGCGGACCGCCGCAGGAACCTGGTCTATTTATATAATTTAGATAGAAGATTTGTGTGTTACGAGAGGAGAAAAACATGAACGAGAAAAAGAAACCCATCCTCGGTCAGGAAGCCGTGACCGACGCCCGCACCCTGGGCACCCCCCGTATGCTGATTTTAGGCTTGCAGCATCTGTTCGCCATGTTCGGCGCCACCGTGCTGGTGCCCGTGCTCACCGGCCTCTCGGTATCGGCAACGCTTTTGTTTGCCGGCTTGGGCACGCTGCTGTTCCACTTCCTGTCGCGCGGTAAGGTGCCGGCATTTTTGGGCTCATCGTTTGCCTTTATTGCCGGTTATGCCGCAATCGCGCCCAACGGCGAGACCGAGCTTTTGCCCTACGCCTGCCTGGGCGTAGCTTGTGCCGGTCTGCTCTATCCGGTGCTGGCGCTCTTCCGCGCGTTTGGCGCCAAGCGTGTCATGCGTTTCTTTCCGCCGGTGGTGACTGGCCCCATCGTCATTTCCATCGGCTTGATCCTGGCAAGTTCCGCTATTGCTAACTGCCAGACCAACTGGCTTGTGGCTGTCATTGGCGTTGCCGTTATCGTCATCTGCAACATCTGGGGCCGTGGCATGGTCAAGATCGTGCCGATTTTGCTGGGCGTTGTGGTGAGCTATGCCGTTGCGGCTGCGCTCGGCGAGGTTGATTTCTCGGGCGTTGCCGCCGCTCCGTGGGTCGGTCTGCCCATCGTGTGGGACAACACCGTGTTTGCACTCTTTGGGCCGCAGTTCGATAGCGGTCTTGCCACGACGGCCATCATCACCATCATGCCGCTGGCCTTCGCGACCATGATCGAGCATATCGGCGATATCTCTGCTATCGGTTCGACTTGCGAGCGCAACTACATTGCCGATCCCGGTCTGCATCGCACGCTGCTCGGCGACGGCCTTGCCACGATTCTGGCTTCGCTCTTTGGCGCTCCGGCCAACACTACGTATGGTGAGAACACCGGCGTGCTCGCCCTGACGCGCGTGTTCGACCCGCGCGTAATTCGAATTGCCGCGTGTTGCGCCATCGTGCTTTCGTTCTGCCCCAAGTTCGCGGCTGTCATTGCGGCCATGCCGGCGTGTGTGATCGGCGGTGTGTCGCTCGTGCTCTACGGCATGATCAGCGCTGTGGGCGTCCGCAACCTCATCGAGAACCAGGTCGATTTCCAGAACAACCGCAACGTGCTGGTTGCCGCGCTGGTGCTCGTGCTTTCGCTCGGCATCGCGTACAGCACCGCCGGCGCCATCGTGTTGGAGCTGGGCGGCGTGACCATTTCGCTGTCCGGCATTGCCGTGGGCTCACTGGTGGGCATTGTGCTCAACGCCATCCTGCCGGGTAACGACTTTGAGTTTGATGTCTCCGAGCTTGAGGAGGCAGCTGAGTAGCAGCTGCGTTCAGCTGAATCAAAAAAATGGCGCCCAAGCGTACGCTCGGGCGCCATTTTTAATGTGTCAGTATCCAGTGGATGCCGCGGGCCATGCGTAAGTCGGTTTGGGCAAAGTGATTGCCGGGGTTGAGCTCCAGCGTTGTTGGAATGCCGCGCTCGACGAGCAACGCTTCCATCGCGCGTGTGTCGTCGAGTACATGCCGCATCATGCGGTTGGGCGTCTTGGTTTCCTTTTTGCCGAGTGACAGGTAGACGGCTTGCGGGCTGCCGGCAAAAGGGGCCGTGCTGGCACGGTCGACAAAGTCGGGAAACCATAGCGACCCCGATGCGCTCGCGGCGCGGTCAAAGGCGTCGGTTTGCCAGAGGGACCAGAGTGCGAAGAGGCCCGCGAGCGAGTAACCGGCAATGCCGCGCCAGGTGGGCGGCTGAGGAAGCGACGACTCGACCTGGGGGATTATCTGATTCAGCAGCTCATCAAGAAAATCGGCAGCTTGGCCGCCGAAAGGCTCGGCATCGCGTACGGTCCCGTCGCATGCCCAGGGGCTCAGCTCGCGATTCCAATCGAGCCCGCCAATGGTGACGAGGGCGAATGGCGGACAGTCGAGCTCTCGGCAACACTTATAAACCTCGCTGCCGTCGCCCACGACCACAGGAAGGTAGATGACAGGCGCGCTTTCCGTATGATTCGAATAAACGGTTATCTGCTTTTGATGCGCTTCCATGACGGGCTTCTCTCAGTGTTGTGATATCGGCAGCCCCAATTGTCGCACGCCAGCGTATGCCGGTTGGGCTAGACCAAAGACAATCTCGTGCATCCCCTGCGGACGCATATGGAAAACGCCACCGCCGGAGGGGAGCTCGGCGGTGGCGTTGTTAAACGGTGCTGGGGCTCGGGGCCTTCGCTGGAGCTGCCATGTGCGCAGAGGCGTCTAAGAACGCTTACGGCTCGCCATGGTGCCTGCGG
>CAJMBB010000202.1 GCA_905211615.1 uncultured Collinsella sp.
TTATGCACTTGAGGGCCGCCCGAGCCGCGAAGTCGCGACGCCGGGTCGTTGCCACGGGACTGCCCGGCGTTGTAAGATTGCCGACCCGTTCCTTGATAACCAGAACGTCCCCGCGACGAGGGACGTCCAGAACCGCGGCCCCCATCGGAACCGCGGCGATAGTCATTTGTCATACTCAGCTACCGTCTTGCTACTGAGCGGTCGCGGTCGCGTTGGCGCCCGCGGCTGCATCCTGCGAAAAGTCAAGTGTAACGCTCTCGCTGGGCTCCACCATGCCATAAGCGCCCGCAAGGTCGCGAATGCGCGTGTCGGCGCCATAGACCGAATGCATGACCTCCAGGTCGGAGCTCTCATCGGTCGCCTTTTCGAGCGTGCTGGTAAGCTCGGCGTTGCTGTTGAGCACCTGGGCCGTAACGCCGGCGAGCGCCACGCGGGCGACGCCGATCGTCATGAAGATAGCCGCAATGATGCAAAACGTTTTAAGAACGCTCATGAAAACCGGGCTTACCGCCTGGTTTGCCTGACGGCCCGCGCCCGTGTAGACATCAAAGCGCGGCGCGCGCTGCTCACGGGGAGCAACGGGGGCCTGCGGCGTCTCACGATAGGCGGGCATGGCGTTCATATCATAGACGAGTGCTGCGCTTGAAGTGTTGTAGCCCATGATATGCCGCCTCCCATCCCGAGTACGTAGGTAGTGTGTTTAAGCTTCGTTTATGGTGCGAGCGGGAGGTCCAATATCGCGCGGTCGCGCCTACAGACGCTGCGCCACGCGGATTTTGGCTGATCTCGCCCGAGGGTTGCGCTCAACCTCATCAGGCTGGGCAACCAAGGGTTTGTGGGTGATGACCTTGAGTATCGGCACGTTGCCGCACACGCACACCGGAATCTCCGGCGGACACGTGCACCCCTGGCTCATCTCCTTAAAGTGGTTCTTTACGATACGGTCCTCGAGCGAGTGATACGAGATGACGCAGATACGTCCGCCCGGGTTGAGCCACCTGGTGGCGGCATCAAGCCCTCGTTCGAGCACATCGAGCTCGTGATTGACCTCGATGCGAATGGCCTGGAAACTTTTCTTGGCCGGGTGTCCGCCATGCCGACGAGCGGCAGCCGGGATACCCGCCTTGATGATCTCGACAAATTGGCCGGTGGTTTCGATCGGTTCTTGCTCGCGGCGACGCACGATCTCGCGCGCGATCTGCGAGGCGAACTTCTCTTCGCCGTAGACGCGTAGAATCCGGGCGAGGTCGTGTTCGTTATAGGTGTTGATGACCTCAGCTGCGTTTAAGGTGTTATTACCCGGATCCATCCGCATGTCCAATGGGGCGTCCTCGTTATACGAAAAGCCCCTGCCAGGGATATCGAGTTGCGGTGACGAAACGCCCAAATCGAACAGGAAGCCATCGACCCCGGGCACCTCGGCCGAGCAAAGCAGCTCGTCCAAGTCGCCGAAGTTGCCCTTCAGCAGCTGGTGCGGAACGCCGGGAACCTCGCGGTCCAGACGGGCGCCAGCGGCCTCGAGGGCCATGTCGTCCTGATCGACGCCGAGCAAAAGGCCCGTCTCCCCCACCTGCGCGGCCATCTTTACCGAATGGCCGGCACCGCCAAGGGTGCAATCGCAGACAACGGAGCCGCTCTTTAGCCGCAGCGACTCAAGCACTTCGCCGAGCATGACAGGTTCATGCCGATATTCTTGTGTCAAGATCCCACGCTCCATCCGTTACCCGTGCCTTGCCCTTACGAGAAGAAGAGGTCCAGCAGAGCCTCATCGTCATCGTCCTCATCGGCCGCGGTGCGATCCCAAACCTCAAGGTGGTCGTAGTTGCCCACAACCGTGACCTCGCGGTCGAGGTTCGCCTGCTTGCGGAGAGACTCGGAAAGACCGATACGACCGGCGCTGTCCACGTCCATCGACGTGGTGCGCTTGTTGATCGCCCTCATGAGCTTCTGGTCATTAATGTCACGCGGGTTAAAACCCTCGTGGCCCTCACGACCCGCGAAGAGTCCTTCGACCCACTTATCGAAGGCCTCGGCAGAGAACACGTACAGAGCATCGACATCCAGGGCTTTGAACACGCGAACGTGCTCTCCAAGCTCCTCGCGAAGGGGTGCAGGCAGGGACAGACGACCTTTTGCATCGAGATTGCGCTCGTATGCACCAGTCATTCCCATGTGCGCCCTCCCCTCGGTTACTCAGATGGCACGTACGCGGGGAACCACCCCGCCTGTCGACGTCATTAATAATATGGGGAACTGCCCCATTTTTCAACACCTTTCCCCACCCCTTCCCTCATCCCGCCCCACCACTCCACCCACCATATATTGCAAAACACCCCCAAGCATATGTTCGAAAACACAATATGTTGTGTTTACAGCA
>CAJMBB010000203.1 GCA_905211615.1 uncultured Collinsella sp.
CCCGGCGGCCGCTCAGTCAGCATCGAGCGATGCCGCGCCTGCCGCAAGCGCCCCCGGCACCGACGGCAACGACGACCCGATTCGCCGCATGGTCGTCTCGGGCCGCAAAGGCGAGATCGCTGCCGAGACCGAGCGTCTGCTGACAGACCACGACGCTATGGACCTCATCAACAATCACTTTATCCCCGCCCTCGACGAGGTTGGCGTCCTCTTTGACCAGGGCAAGTTCTTCTTGCCGCAGCTTATGGCCTCGGCCGAAGCCGCGCGCGTGGGCTTCGACACCATCAAGCGCCTGATGCCCGCCGGCGAGATCGCCGACAAGGGCAAGATCTGCGTGGCCACCGTCAAGGGCGACATCCACGATATTGGCAAGAACATCGTCAAAATGCTGCTCGACAACTACGGCTATACCGTCTTTGACCTAGGCCGCGACGTCGACCCGCAGGAGGTACTCAAGACCGTCAAGGAGCGCGATATCAAACTCGTCGGCCTCTCGGCGCTTATGACCACCACCGTCGTGGCCATGGAAGAGACCATCAAGCTGCTTCATGCCGAGGTGCCGGGCGTCAAGATCATCGTAGGCGGCGCCGTACTCACCCCCGAATACGCCAAGCAGATCGGCGCGGACTACTACGCCAAGGACGCCGCCGAAAGCGCTCGTATCGCCGAAGAGGTCTTTGGGCAGTAACACAACGGAAACAACCGAGCACCAAAACGTGCCGCACGCGCCACTTGGCACGTGCGGCACGTTAGAATAGATAAGACTATGCTCGTTTTGGCAGATAGGAGCGCAAGGATGGCGATCACGCCCGCAGAAATCGCGGAAACCCGCGGCATGGTTGAGGAGCAGAACCTCGACATCAGGACCATCACCATGGGTGTTTCGCTCATGGGTTGCGGTGACGAGAACCTCGACCGCATGTGCACGAAGATCTACGACCACGTGACGCACACGGCTGAGCATCTGGTCGAGACCGCCGAGAACCTCGAGCGCGAGTACGGTATCCCCATCGTCAACAAGCGCGTTTCCGTCACCCCGGTGGCGCAGATCGCCGCGTGCTGCAAGGATGAGGACCTCACCCCCATCGCGCATGCCCTCGACCGCGCGGCCGAGACGCTCGGCATCGATTACCTGGGCGGCTTCTCCGCACTCGTCCAGAAGGGCATCGGCAACGCCGACCGCCGCGTCATCCAGTCCATCCCCCAGGCGCTCGCTACCACGAGCCGCGTCTGCTCCAGCGTCAACGTCGCCAGCCTGCGCGCCGGCATCAACATGGACGCCGTGCTCATGGCCGCGCAGACCATCATCGATGCCGCTAAACTCACGGCCGACCAGGATTCCGTCGGCGCTTCCAAGTTTGTCTGCTTTGCCAACATGGTCGAGGACTCCCCGTTTATGGCGGGCGCCGTCCACGGCGGTGGCGAGGCCGACGCCGTCATCAACGTAGGTGTCTCGGGCCCCGGCGTTATGGCTGCAGCCCTGGAGACGCTCCCCGACTCCGCCTCGATGATGGAAGTCGCCGAGAAGATCAAGCAGACCGCCTTTAAGATCACCCGTGCGGGCGAGCTCATGAGCCGCGAGGCCGCCCATCGCCTGGGTGTCGAGAAGGGCATTGTCGACCTGTCGCTGGCACCTACGCCTGCCATTGGCGACTCTGTCGCGCGCATCCTCGAGATCATCGGCGTGGGCACCTGCGGTGGCCCCGGCACGACCTGCGCGCTCGCCATGCTCAACGATGCCGTCAAGAAGGGCGGCGTCATGGCCAGCTCCAGCGTGGGCGGTCTCTCCGGCGCCTTTATCCCCGTGTCCGAGGACGCCGGCATGATTGCCGCCGTCGAGGCCGGCGCGCTTTCGCTCGAGAAGCTCGAGGCCATGACCTGCGTGTGCTCCGTCGGCCTGGACATGATCGCCATCCCCGGCGACACCCCGGTCGAGACCATCGCCGGCATCATCGCCGACGAGATGGCCATTGGCGTCATCAACAACAAGACCACGGCCGTGCGCGTGATTCCTGCCATCGGCAAGGGCGTGGGCGACTGCGTCGAGTATGGCGGCCTGTTCGGCCGTGCACCCATCATGCCGGTGAACCCCAACGCCGGCACCGTGCTTGCCCACCGTGGTGGACGCTTCCCGGCACCGCTGAACTCGCTGAAGAACTAGCTGAGGAGTTCGGGCGAGGAGCCCCGGGGAGGGCAAATATATAAGGTCGCCTGCTCGGACAGTCCTGACTCGCACGGAGAGCACATTAAGTGCTCTCCGGCTCGTGCGGAACTCGCGATCGACCTTATGCCCCGCCCCTCGGGACTAAGGATACATGGTTGGAGTTGTCAGATGGCGAAATTCATTAGCTGG
>CAJMBB010000204.1 GCA_905211615.1 uncultured Collinsella sp.
TGCCCGGCAAGCGTCAGCACCAGGTCGCCGTCGGCGCCGATGGCCTCGCCCGCGTAGCCGTTGAGCTCCAGATGGTCGGCATCGGTCCAGGCCCAGCCGGGGCCCGATACGCCCGGCTCGTAGTACGTCGCGCCCGCGGCATAAGAAGGCCCGCCCAGCAAAACGCATAGGCAGGCCATGGCGGTAAACATCTTGCAGTCCCTTTTAATGAGAAGGCAAATCGCTATAACCGAGTTTGTCCGAACATCGCGTAAGGCATGAGTCAGGTCGAAGGTGTTCATCGAGACGACAGGGACAGAGATGCCTTAATAGGTCGTCTCGATCTGGGCGAACCCCTCGTACCTAGGATCGACGCACCTCGATAGAGAACGCGGGGGCGCAGTTTGCCGCATTCCGCTCATCGACAGTGTTGGGCCATCGCTTTAAGGAACCTGTCGATGAAAAGGAAGAGTCTGGTAGCGTATGGCCACACGCAGGATCTACCGGCGAGCACATTGCGCAACCTTTTGCAGAGCAAACCGCTGCCAGGGCCTGGTTTGGAGACGATATTCCAGCCTAGGATGGGAGGCAATCATCATTGCGCAGCTAAATCTCCAACAATGTTGAACAAATAGGATGTCATTTGCTTGAAATCCGGATAGCTTTGGTGGTGTCGATATTAAGGGAGCTATCGGAACAGCTCATCATGGCTGCCGGTGCGTTCAAAGAAAGCTACCTCTTCGTTTGATGACCATATGACAAGCCAGTCGCCAGAGTTTGCTACGTGACATTCGTTTCGCCCTGCCCAGTTGCCGCTTAGCCGGTGCATATTATGACGTCGTTTTAATATGTCCATTGACTCGGGTATATTCTGTAGCACCAGGTCAATTAGCTTTTGAAGCTCGGATAGATCCCATTTACGGCGTCTTGCTTTTTTCTTTAAATCGCGGGAGAAGGCTGCAGAGAACTCTGCGGTTAACGTGCTCATTGTGCCATCGCCGCAGCGATAAGATCGGCGCCATTGTCAAAACGTCCTTTTTTGCCAGATGCAAGAAACGCGTCCCCCTCGCGAATGGCCTCAAGGCTTTCGGCATTGGGCTCCTCAGGGGCAAAAGTCAACGGGATGCGATGGGTGTTGACCATTTGCTTGAAGAATGCGCGCGTCACGGACGACAAATCAAGTCCATAGTAATCAGCCACTTCTGCTGCCTCGCGTTTGAGGTCATCGTCAACCCTAATGGTTAATGTTGAGCTTGCCATTTTTGGACCCTCCAATCGTGTGAGTGCAACCTTAGTATAACGCACATACACTAGTAGATTATGTAATTACAATCAATTAACTAAGCCTTTTAGTGGTACGGCACCTCATACATTGCATGCAGTAAAAAGCAACGCTCCCTTTCGGAAAGCGTTGCCTTTAAAGCTTCTACAGGGCTCTTGTATTGCAGCTAGGTATGCCGCACGCTCCAACAGCGATATGCGGCACCTAGAAGCCCCAGTCCCAACAGGAGTAGCGTAAAGGACGCGGCAATCCAGTTGCTGTCGCCGGTCTTGGGGAGTGCCGCAGTTGCCGTAGTGGCAGCCTTGGGCTTGGGGATTTTGGCGACCGTGGTCTTGGCTACTGTCGTTGTTGTCTTGGTTGTCGTGGCTGCGGGTTTCAGCGAGGGATTTGCCGTGGGCCCTGTGGTGGGCTCTCCGGCAGCGGGGTTAGCATCGGCGGGAGACTTGTCCGCGCTATCGCCCGGTACCACGCCCCCGTCGGTCTCCCCCGCCGGAGGCGTGGCGACATTGGGCTCAACCACCACATGCGGTGCTACCGCACCGGAGGCATCCACCACGCCACTAGCACCAAAGGTCCCGCCAGCAGGCGCCACAAAGCGCGCAGACACAAGCGACCCGCCCAAGCACGCAACGCCGCCATCGGCGCCGGTCGCATTAAGCCACGAGGCATCGACAGAAAGCTGGCATCCAGCCGCGCCAGCACCAAGGCCCGCATCCTGCAGATACACACCGTAGGCGCGCACGCCCGCTCCGGACCCGGCGCCAGCGGCAACGACGTGTCCGCCGCCGCGCACGGCCATGTCGCCTGCGATTACGCCGGCAACCGCCTCGTTCGTAATATCGGCCCCGTTCGCCCGTGCATCGACGGTGCAGCCGTCCACCGCGAGCGCCTGCGAGACGTGGATCCCGCACTGCGAGCCCGTCGCCGTCAGGGTCCCGGTACCGCGAAGCGTCAGGTTGCCCCACACCTCCATGCCGCACAGCGTGATGTCCGCATCGGGCGCATGCGACTCCGTTACGGAGTTTTGCCCGGCAAGCGTCAGCACCAGGTCGCCGTCGGCGCCGATGGCCTCGCCCGCGT
>CAJMBB010000205.1 GCA_905211615.1 uncultured Collinsella sp.
CACCAAGAAGCACGCCGTGTTCACCATCGCAGTGCCCACCACCGCCGGTACTGCTGCCGAGGTCACCATCAACTACGTCATCACCGATGTGGAGAAGAAGCGCAAGTTCGTCTGCGTGGACACCAACGATATCCCGGAGATCGCCGTGGTGGACCCCGATATGATGTCCTCCATGCCCAAGGGCCTGACCGCTGCCACCGGCATGGACGCTCTGACCCACGCCATCGAGGGCTACACCACCAAGGGTGCCTGGGAGCTCTCCGACATGTTCCACTTTGAGGCCATTAAGCTGATCAGCGAGAACCTGCGCGACTCTGTCGCCGAGGCCAAGTCCGGCCAGCCCGGCTCCGGCCGTGAGGGCATGGCTCTTGGCCAGTATGTCGCCGGCATGGGCTTCTCCAATGTTGGCCTGGGCATCGACCATGCCATGGCTCACACCCTGTCCGCCCACTACGATACCCCGCACGGCGTCGCTTGCGCCATGCTGCTGCCGATCGCCATGGAGTTCAACAAGCCGGTTTGCGCCGAGCGCCTGGCCAAGGTTGCCGTCGCCATGGGCGTTGACACCACGGGCATGAGCACCGACGAGGCCGCCGACGCCGCTATCGCCGCCGTCAAACAGCTTTCCGCCGACGTGAACATCCCGCACGTCTGCGAGGCCATGAAGGCCGACGAGATCGAGGTCCTGGCCAAGGACGCCATGGCCGACGCCTGCTTCCCGGGTAATCCGCGCGAGGCGACGCTCGACGACGTCATCGAGCTCTTCAAGAAGATCTGCCCGGCTGCCTAGCTTAATTTGGTGCTCCTTCGCCCGTAGGCGTATGGTCTTTTGACTTGTCGCTGGGCCCGCCGTGCTACGCACGGCGGGGTTTTTGTGCTGCGTCGATGCCCTGAGACGGGCAAAACCAAGGTGTACTGTCTGCTGTGGATAGGTGGTGCACTTCCCAGCGTGCATTTTTGGGAGTATTCAGCAAGCTCTTAAAAATGCATAACGTTGTGAATAGGCCGTAGTGGCCCGCAGGCGCCCATCGACAGCCATTGTGAGCGGGCTATCGATGAGTGGAGGGGGTTGTTACTGAGTTTCTGCTTTGCGACGACCTGCAACACTGCTGTAACCGCGTCGTTTTGTCGTTCGCGATGGGGTCGTTGGGGCCCACGGTGCTGAATACTCCGTTTTTTGCACGGCCCAAGGTGGGGCACCCTGAGACGAAGCAAAAAGATGCCTCATTTCTATGCAGATACCGATAGGATTTATGCAAGATTGGGATTGTAAACCGTGCACGTGCACAAAACCGGTGCGGGGACGTCTGGAGTCGGCTCGGCTCCTGGGGCATTGCACGTGCAGAACGGTTAAAATCGGGACTCGGTCTTAGTTTTACTTGGAAGGATGCATATGACTTCTAATATTGATGCTTCTCTAGAGGAGACGCTCTCCTATATTACTGACCAGCTGAAGGCGCTTACCTCGATTGCTTCGCCTACCGGCTATACCCGTGCGGCGACTGATTATCTAATGGAAACGTTGCGCGATATGGGCTTTGGCCCTGAGCGTTCCAATAAGGGCAACGTGCTGGTTGAGCTTGGTGGCGAGGGTGAGCCACTCGTGCTGGCGAGTCATGTCGATACCCTGGGCGCTATGGTGCGCTCCATTAAGGACAATGGTCGCCTGCGTCCCACGACGCTCGGCGGGCATCAGTGGTCTACGGCCGATGGCGAGAACTGCACCGTCTACACGCGTGACGGCAATGTGTACACGGGTGTGGTCCTCAATACCGAGCCTTCGGCGCACGTGGCCGACGAGCCGGTCAAGACCATCGAGAAGAACATGGAGATCCTGCTCGACGAGAACGTCGACAGCAAGGACGATGTGCTCGAGCTGGGTATTCAGACCGGCGACATCATCGCTATGGATCCGCGTACCACGGTGACGGAGAGCGGCTACATTAAGAGCCGCTTCCTGGATGACAAGCTGTCGGCGTCGATTCTGCTGGGTCTGGCCCGTGCCGTTGCTGACGGCGAGGTGACCCTTTCGCGCAAGGTTTCGCTGCTCTTTACGGTGTACGAGGAGGTCGGCCACGGCGGTGCCTTTGTGCCGGCTGACACGCGCGAGATGATCAGCGTGGACATGGGCTGCGTGGGTGACGACCTGGGCTGCACCGAGCGCATGGTTTCGATTTGCGCTAAGGATTCGGGTGGCCCCTACAACTACGACCTGGTGACCACGCTGTCCAACATCGCGCGCGAGCTCGAGCTCGATTACGCCATCGACGTGTACCCGCATTACGGCTCGGACGTTGAGGCCACGCTTTCTGCCGGCTACGACATCCGTC
>CAJMBB010000206.1 GCA_905211615.1 uncultured Collinsella sp.
GCTGTCGACGAGGATCGAGGGTTTGAGCGCATCCTGCCAGTAGTCGTAGTGGGCCAGGCGGCGCAGGCTTGCCTCGATGCCGCCGATAATGATGGGAGCGTCCTTGAACGTCTGGCGGATGAGGTTGCCGTAGACCGTGACGGCTCGGTTGGGACGGCGCCCCTCCTCGCCACCAGGAGTATAGGCATCGGTGTGGCGGCGGTGCTTGGTCACCGAATAGTGGTTGACCATGGAGTCCATGTTGCCGGCGCTGACGAGAAAGCCCAGGCGCGGCTCGCCGAGCACGCTGATGCTGGCGGGGTCGGTCCAGTCGGGCTGGCAGATGATACCCACTTTGTAGCCGTGCGCGTCGAGTACGCGGCTGATGATGGCCATACCAAAGCTGGGGTGGTCCACGTAGGCGTCGCCGCAGATGTAGACAAAGTCGCACTGGTCCCAACCGCGCGCATCCATATCGGCGCGGCTGACGGGGAGGAACTTGTCGCGGCCCGGACGCCAGGGGCGTGTGGGCGCTGCAGGGGCGTGCGTGGGTCGCGAGCCCTGCGCCTTACCGCCGCGCTTTTGCTGCTGGCCCTGTTTGCCCTGCTGACTGCGCTGGTTGTTCTGAGCGTGCTGAGGCTTTTTTGCCACGATCCCTCCCGGTGTTTGTATGCTGCACGTAATTGTAACCAGTCTTTTTGGGACGGGGCTAAAAAGACTGGTGGAGTACACGAGCCGGCGGATCGGCGTGTCGATGCGGGTGCCGGCGCCGCGCCCGCTGTTTGTTTCCAGACTGTGTATCTGCGCGTTGGAGAACCCGTCTCGCGCGCACGTCATGTTGTCAATGGGTTACAGTATGAACGGCGGCTATGTTTCCGCCAACGCACGAGAGAGTCGTCAACAAGGAGGATGCACGACGATGCAGCGTGCCAAACAGATATCGGAGTCTATTGAGCTGGGCATCATCTTGGCGCTCGCCGGTGGCTTTATGGACGTGTATTCGTACATTGGGCGCGACCGTGTTTTCGCCAACGCGCAGACAGGCAACATCCTGCTCGTGGGCGTGAGCATCTCGGAGGGCAACTGGGCACTTGCGGGGCGCTACTTCTTCCCAGTGGTGTCGTTTGCCGTGGGTATTATGCTTGCCGATCTGGTACACGAGCGGTTTGGCAGCGTGATCCACTGGCGTCAGGTGACGGTGTTCTTTGAAGCCGTCATCTTGCTGGGCGTGAGCTTTATCCCGGGCGGCAATTTCAACCTGCTCGCCAACTGCCTCACCTCGTTTGCCTGCGGCATGCAGGTCGAGAGCTTCCGCAAGATCCACGGTCACGGCATCGCTACGACCATGTGCATCGGCAACTTGCGCAACGCGCTGCAAAACGTGGACGATTACATCATCACCCACAGGCGCGGCTTTTTGGAAAACGGCCTGCTGTACTTTGGCGTGATCTTTACCTTTGTGTTTGGCGCCGTGTTGGGCAACTGGTGTATTGAGCGCATGGGCCTGCACGCCATCGTCGTGGCGAGCTTGCTGCTGTTTGTCGCGTTTGCCATCATGTTCATCGACCGCGAACGCGACTTGCGCTTACGCTGGAAGGTTGCGGCCGAGGCTTGGAAAGAGGGCTGCCGAAAGTAACCGAATGCGGCAAAGGGGCTGTCCCTTTGCCGCATTATTATTCATCATCTGTTGAAACGCTTTAACAATTTTGACGTTCTCACGTGCTTTTCGTTTCAAAAGCGTTAGGATGGGACTCATAGCGTGGGGCGTAATGGGTGCCCCGCACACGATGGGAGGCTATCAATGGCTAATCGTTTCGTTCTCAATACCATCTCTTATCATGGTTCCGGCGCCATCAAGGAGATCCCCGGCGAGCTCCAGCGTCGCGGCTACAAGAAGATCTTCGTCTGCTCCGACCCCGATCTGGTCAAGTTTGGCGTTACCGCTAAGGTGACCGACGAGCTCGACGCCGCCGGCATCGCTTGGAGCCTCTACTCCGAGATCAAGCCCAACCCCACTATCCAGAACGTCAAGGACGGCGTCGAGGCCTTCAAGGCCGCCGAGGCTGACGCTATCGTGACCATCGGTGGCGGCTCCTCCATGGACACCGCCAAGGCTATCGGCATCATCATCAACAACCCCGAGTTCGCCGATGTCCGCAGCCTCGAGGGCGTTGCTCCCACTAAGAACCATGCCGTGTTTACCATCGCCGTGCCGACGACCGCCGGTACCGCTGCCGAGGTGACCATCAACTACGTCATCACCGACCCCGAGAAGGTCCGCAAGTTCGTGTGCGTCGACACCAACGACGCCCCCGAGGTCGCCGTCGTCGACCCCGATATGATGGCTT
>CAJMBB010000207.1 GCA_905211615.1 uncultured Collinsella sp.
TGCCGCCGCGGTCTCGGAGGGGTGCAGGGGTGTCCCCTGCCACGTCCTTAGCGTAGCTAAGGTCTAACGTGCTAGACTTTAGTCGATTAAGTCTGTACGGTTCGGAGGTTTCCATGGCTCACATCGCGAAATACAAGGCCGCATCGTGCGGCCATATGCTCGCTCACTACCGCCGCGATGCATCCAGTCTGGGTCGGGAGAACATCGACCCGACCCGAACCAAGGGCAACTACACGCTCGGCCTGGATGACCGAGACGGCAAAGTCCGCGCCATGGATGGCATCGAGCCGAACTGGGCAACGGTTGAGGGGCGCATTGAGGGGGTCAATGAAGCCGCCAAGGCGGCGGGTAAACGTGCCGTCCGCAAGGATGCCGTGGTGATGGCTGATGTGGTCGTGACGCTGCCCGAGAACGTCCGCAAGGGGGACGAGTTTAAGTTTTTCGGCTTCACCTACTGGTTCCTGATTCGGAAACTTGGCAAGGAGAACATGATGGGCGGCTTCGTCCATCGGGACGAGGTACGCAAGGACGGCTCGCCCGTGCGCGATCACATGCACGTGCCGTTCACGCCAATCGTGGACGGGCGGTTCAACTACAAGAAGATGTGCCCGAGGGCGTTCTATCAGTCCTTGCACAAGGAACTTGGGGACTATCTGGAGAAGCAAATGGGGTACCGCCCGGAAATCGAGCTGGGCGATGAGACGAGGGCGCAGCGCGTGTACACGGACAAGTCCGCCGATATCGACAAGGTGCGCGGCGCGGTCGATAGGGCGGTCGTGCAGCCTGCCGAGGAAGAAGCGGCGCGCATCGTCGCGGACGCGCAGGCGCGCGCCGACGCGCTCGTGCGCGATGCCGAGACGCGCAGGGACGAGCTGGTGGCTCAGGTCGCCGATGGCGAGCGCAGGCTCTCGGACGTGCGGATGCAGGTCGACGAGGAGACCGACAGATTGGAGTGCCTTCGGCAAAGAGCGGACGGGGTTGCGCGAGACGTTGCGGAACTGGAACCCATCGCTGCCGATGTTCGCAGGTTCGAGGGTGCGGGACGCGCTGAGCGCGGCGCAATCCTCGATTCAATCGCTGCTCGATGCGCAGGAGCGGCGAGAGCAGCTAGAGCGGCAATTGAGGAGCTTGGAGACCGAATCTGGGCGCTGATGCATCCCAGAAAGGCGCAGCGCACCGAGCGCGACTTGGATGATGTGATGAGGGAAGCCACGGAAGTCGCGCGTGCGACGAAAGCGTTGAGCCGTAACCATGTTGCGCCGACGAACAGCAGGCCGCGCGGGCAGGCTCGGTGAAACGTAAACTATAGTTTACGTTTTTGGGAGTCCATACTTGTGGACTCGAAAGCGCAGGTAGATGCGCAAAATAAAAGGGCACCGCGCGATGCGATGCCCTATAATGTTTGTTGCTGGTCGTTGGTTGCCGCCGACAACCAGCTAATGGAAACGGAAGGTGGATTCCGTCCCGTACATGACTATTCTAGCAAGACCGCGAGGTCAGGGCTATAGATAGACGTAAAAACGGAGCCACCTTCCATGATTTTGGAGGTGGCTTTTTTCATGGCAGACGAGACGACCGAGAAGGCTGAGAAGCCAATCGACACCAGCGTGAAGGCGCGTTACTGGTGGGCTGTGCTCTATCAGGAGAACATGGTCGATGGTTGGCGCGACAACATCGAGGAGCTGTTGCAGCTGCCCTATGCCTACTGCGAGCACGTGGCAGACGTTGACGGCAAGGGTGAGCATCGCAAAGACCACGTGCACGTGATTATCGTCTTCGGCAACACGACCACCTACAAGACGGCGATGTCCGTTTTTAAGCGGCTTGGCGAGAAGGCGTTGAACAAGTGCGAGCGTGTAATCGACATTCGCCACTGCTACGACTACCTGATTCACGACACGGACAAGTGCCGCAAGCTCGGCAAGCATCAATACGACCCGAGCGAGCGCATTACTGGCAACGGCTTCGACATTGGCAACTACGAGCAAATCAGCACCGCCGAGAAGCAGCACATGCTAAAGGAGCTGACGTGGTTCATCATGAGCGAGGGCTACGAGACGATTAACGAGTTCACGCAGCCCGCGCTCGAACGTTTCGGCGAGCAGTACTGGGAAATCATGGTCTCGTATTCGGCGTTTCTCGTTAAGTACCTGAACGGCAACAAGATGATGCGTGAGAAGGCCGAAATGCAGAAGCGTTTGGCATGGGAAGAAGCGATGCGCGAGCGCTGCCGCAACAACGAAGCCGATTCACATTCGGGCGAGTAGGCGGGTCAATGGAGCAGGCGGTGACTACGGGGGCGGAGTAGTTCCGCATAGC
>CAJMBB010000208.1 GCA_905211615.1 uncultured Collinsella sp.
TGCCGTTGTAGAACAGTGCCCAGAACAGGTCCTGCTTGATGTTGCGGATCGTGGCGCGCGAAAGCTCGATGGCGCGGACGACGTCCATGAGGTCGCTGCGCATGAGCACCACATCTGCCCCTTCTTTGGCGATGTCGGCGCCGGTGCCGATGGCAAGGCCCACGTCGGCGCGCGCCAGGGCGGGGGAGTCATTGATGCCGTCGCCCACCATGGCGACCTTGCCGCCCGCATCCTGCAGTTCGCGCACGTGGCGTTCCTTGTCGGCGGGGAGAACGTCGGCGATGACCTGTTCGCTGCTCAGCCCCACGCGGCGGGCGATCGCTTCGGCGGTGACGCGGTTGTCGCCGGTGAGCATGCGCACGTCGACGCCAAGCGAGCGCAGTGCGGCGATGGCCCCGGCGCTCGTCTCCTTGACCTCGTCAGCCACGGCAACGGTGCCGGCAAGCTCGCCGTTCTTGGCAAAGAACAGCGGCGTCTTGCCCTCGGCGGCAAATTGCTCGGCAAGACCCGCGGGCACGGTAACGCCCAACTCGTTCATCAGGCGTACGTTGCCGGCTGCAATGGCGTTTTGCCCCTCGCGCGCCGTAACGCCGCGACCGGGCACGGCGGCAAAGTCCTCGACCATGCGTGCGACGATCCCGCGTGTCTCGCACTCGGCCATAATCGCCTCGGCCAGCGGGTGCTCGCTCGAGCGCTCCAACGCGGCGGCCAGCTTGAGCAGCGCCTTTTCGCTCATGGCGGGCGAGCCGTCGGCGCGCGTGGCTACCACGATATCGGTCACGGCAGGCTTACCGCGGGTGACGGTGCCCGTCTTGTCGAGCACCACGGTGCCCACGCTGCGCAGGTTCTCCAGCGCCTCGGCGCTCTTAAACAGAATGCCCATCTCGGCGCCCTTGCCGGTGCCGACCATAATGGCGACGGGCGTGGCCAGGCCCAGCGCGCACGGGCAGCTGATCACCAGCACAGCGACGGCGGAGGTGAGCGCCTCATTCACGTCGCTGGTCAGTGCCATCCACACCACAAAGGTCACGGCCGAGATCACGAATACCACGGGCACGAACACGCCGGCGACTTTGTCGGCCAGTCGAGCAATGGGTGCCTTGGTGGCATTGGCGTCCTCGACGAGCTGGATAATCTTGGCGAGCGACGTGTCAGCGCCCACACGCGTAGCGCGGAAGGTAAACGATCCGGTGCGGTTGACGGTGGCGGCGTTGACGGTGGCGCCGGCGGTCTTCTCCACGGGGATGGACTCGCCGGTCAGCGCACTTTCGTCCACGGCCGAGCTGCCCTCGAGCACCACGCCATCGACGGGGATGGACTCGCCGGGGCGCACACGCAGCACCTGGCCGGGCAGAATAGCATCGACGTCGACGGTGGCCTCGGTACCGTCCTCGGCCACGACGGTCGCGGTCTTTGGCGCCAGGTCAATGAGCGCCTCGATGGCGCCGCCGGTTTTGGACTTGCTGCGCGTCTCGAGGTATTTGCCCACGGTGACGAGCGACAAGATCGTGCCGGCGCTTTCAAAATACAGATTGTCCATGCTCGTCATCATGGCCTCGTGGACCTGGCCCGCGGCCAGCTGATCGGCCATGATGAACATGGCGTAGAGCGACCAGGCAATGGATGCGGTGGCACCCACGGCAATAAGGGCGTCCATGGTAGGCGCGCCGTGCGCGAGCGATTTAAACCCGTTGATAAAGTACGCGTCGTTGATGTAGACGATGGGGATGAGCAGGGCGAGCTCGGTGAGAGCGAGCGTCATGCTGTGGGTATGGTCGGTGAAGATGCCGGGCAGCGGCCAGCCGAGCATGTGCCCCATGCCTATGTAGAACAGCGGGATGAGGAATACGATCGAGACGATGAGGCGGGTGCGCATGGCAGAGGCGGCGGCCTCCAACTTTTTGGTCGGCGACTCCATATGGGCGGCGCCGGACCTGGCTTGCGCACTTCCGCTTTGGACAGCGTCGGTGCCCGCGCTGACGGGTGAGGCCGAGTAGCCCGCGCGGTCGACAGCGGTACAGATGTCGTCGGGGGAGACCTGCGCAGGGTCGTAGTCCACCAGCATAGAGCCGGCGAGCAGATTGACCGCGACGCTTTGGACGCCGTCGAGCTTGCTCACGGCACGGTCCACGTGCGCCTGGCAGGCGGCGCAGTCGCCGTGACGCGCGCACCCCGCATTCGAGCACGGGCAGCTCCCGTTCTTTTCGCCGTTCATTTGTTCCGTTCCTCCCAGTAGG
>CAJMBB010000209.1 GCA_905211615.1 uncultured Collinsella sp.
CCCTCGCGGCCTAGTCGCTATTTAGGGCGTCCAAGATTTGGGACGCAGTTCAATTGAACTGCCAGCGGGCTTTTTGTTGGCGAGTGCCGCTGCCGGCCTTACGCCTCGCGCTCGACCTCGCTCACACACTCATTTTTGATGGTACCGACGAGCGCCTGCAGCGCATCGACCACATGCGGGCGAATGTCCCCACCAATGAGCACGAGCATGATGTCGTCGCCCACGGTAAGCTCGCCGCTCGCCAGCCACACGCGTACATAGCCGATACCCGGCATCGCGCGCGTTGCCTCGATAGCGGCCTGCACCTTTTCGGCATCGAAGCCAAACACCATGCCGCCCACCTTATGCCCAGGCGCCACACCATCTGTCTCGACCCCACGCACCTCGGCCTTGGGCGTCGCACGCACCACGCCGTTGTGTGTCAGGTACATTCCACAATCAGCCGCAGAAACATCGGCCTTGGCTTCGCGCAGCCAAGCATCAACCGAAGGCATCGATTTGCCGCTTTCAAGCATCATTTCTCCTTTTTACCGTCATCGAGTAGCTCATTTGGGACGGGGCTCTTTTAGCTACTCTCGAACCACTTATTCCTCGACCGGCGTGAGTACCATGACTGCGCGCGTATTGCTAAATGACAGCGAACGGCAAGTCACAAGCGTTACGATCTTGGTTGCCGAAGCGGCACGATCGGTGGCATCGCTCGCCACGGCCGAGGCACCGTCGAGCATCTCGGACAGGTAATTCTTCAGTCCGTCATCGCCCTCAAAGTTGGGCGTGCGCGCCTTGGCATACGTGTCCTCGACCACCTTGGTCGCCAGCGGGCGCAACTTATACGTCGCATCACGCGTGATGTAGTACACGTATTCCATGCTGTCGAACGTCGCCTGATCGGTCGTATCCGAAATCACGTTGAACATCGAACCGTCGTTCATATGATGACCGTAAATCGTGGTCTGCTGATCCACCATGCCCGGCGCGGTGTCGTCGCTATCCAGGAAGATGGCGCCCGACGCATTGGCCGTACCGTCAAACAGCGTGTTGAGGTACTTGGAGTTGTTGTTGGTCTGCACCACGGGGTAGTTGATGTTGGTGCCGGGCGCGTAAATCCAACCCACAACCTCGGGATTTGTCTGGGCCAGCGCATTGAAGTCGACAATTGGCACGCCACTGGCGTCCTTGTCGCTCACATATTGCTTTTCGATTTTTTGATACGACTCGCTCGCCTGCTTGTAACCAATCTGCGCGTTGATAAAGATGGCGGCAGCGGCAACGATCAGGCCAATGCCGATAATGATGAGCAGTATGGGAATGACGGAGCGGCGCTTTTTGCGCGGCGGTTCGGTATAGCTCGATGGCGCGGCATGCGCCGAAGAGCGAGGTGACTTCTTGGCCGTACTGTATGACGAAGGACGATATGCAGCCGGCGTATCCTGATGGCGATGCTTCGCCGGAGTCACGGGGCGCGGCGCGCGCGGCTGTTGAGGAGAGGATGTCCGACCCTGCTGCGGCGCGCGGGCTGCTCCCGACTTGGCTGGATCGGAAATCCGAGAAGTCGAAAAACGCTTTCCCTGATAGTCGGACATGGCTCTCCTTATGCTGCAAATGGACTGGCAGAGCGCTTAGGCGTCAGCCATCTCCTGCTTCATCTTCTCGATAACCTTGCGGTACTCGGGGTCGCAGGCGCCCAGGATCTGCGTGGCGTAAATGGCAGCGTTCTTGGCACCGTTGATGGCCACACAGGCAACGGGCACGCCCGAAGGCATCTGCACCATCGACAGCAGCGAGTCCATACCACCCAGATCGCTCGTCTTCATAGGCACGCCGATGACCGGCAGCGGCGTAAACGCAGCCACGACGCCGCCCAGGTGAGCAGCCTTGCCGGCAGCAGCGATAATCACCTTGATGCCGCGGTCGGCAGCAGTCGAGGCCCACTCATGGACCTTCGCCGGCGTGCGGTGCGCGCTCGCAATCACGAGCTCATAGGGCACGCCCAGTGCCTCGAGCTCGGCGGTGCAACCTTCCATAACGCCCAGATCGGACTTGGAGCCCATGATGATCCCGACAACCGGCTTCTGATCTGCCATAAACAAAGACCTCCTGTTGAGAGCGGTGACGCGGCGAATCCGCGACCCTTAACTACTGAGAGTAGTATAGCTTCTCCCGTCCCTGCGGTCTGTGTGGTGGCGGCTGAGCCTTTCCCTCGGGAAACTTCGCGAAGCCCAGTTCCCGAGG
>CAJMBB010000210.1 GCA_905211615.1 uncultured Collinsella sp.
CAGCGCAGCCACGACGGAGGAGTCGACGCCGCCGGACAGGGCCAGAATTACGCGGTCGTCGCCGACCTTCTCGCGGAACTCGGCCGTCATGGTCTCGACCAGGTTGTCCATGCTCCAGTTGGGCTCCAGGCCGCAGATCTCAAACAGGAAATTGCTCAGCAGCTGCTGACCGTACTCGGAGTGCTTGACCTCGGGGTGGAACTGCGTGGTGAAAATCTTGCGCTCGACGCACTCCATGGCGGCAACCGGGCACACGTCGGTGCTGGCGGTAACGGTAAAGCCCTCGGGCACCTCGGAAACGGCGTCGCGGTGGCTCATCCACACGGTCTGCTCCATAGGCGTGGAGTTAAAGAGCTTGGCGCCGGCCGTGCGCGTGATGGTAGCGCGGCCGTACTCGCCCACCTCGGAGTGGCCGACCTTGCCGCCGAGCGTCACGGCCGTGATCTGATGGCCGTAGCAAAAGCCCAGGACGGGAAGGCCCAGGTCAAAGATGGCGGGATCGATAGACGGAGCGTCCTCGGCATACACGGAAGCCGGGCCGCCGGAAAGGATGAGCGCAGAGGCGTTCATCTCGCGAATCTCGTCGGCCGAGATGTCGCAGGGGACGATCTCAGAATACACGTTGAGGTCGCGGACGCGACGGGCAATGAGCTGACCGTACTGCGCACCAAAGTCGAGTACGAGGACCTTTGCGGAAGCCTTTTGATCCATGGTTCCCCCTCTTGTTGGCGGGGAGCCGGTGCTCACCCGCGTGAATGAACGAAAATAACCTCCATAGTGTACACGTTATATGGGGTTTCTCGCCCCTCGCAGCCATCAGCGCACGGCAAACGCACGACCTGGGCCCCTATTTGACGACAATTGAAGTATTACCAAACGTTACAGATGATGTAATACGTTTGAACATTGGACGCCCTGTGCCACAATACTGCCGAACGACTCCGCCTCTGCGGCGGCAAATACGATAGGAATACCAGCATGAAGCGCATCCTTCTCATCGCCACGGGCGGCACCATCGCATCGACCGAGGACGGCAACGGCCTCTCCCCCGCCCTGACCGGTGAGGAGCTCGCCCAGAGCGTCCCCGAGATCTCGGGCCTCTGCGAGCTCGACGTCGTGCAGCCCATGAACATCGACAGCACCAATATGCGCCCGAGCGACTGGATGCGTATCCGCGATGTCATCGTCAAAGGCTATGCCGATCACGACGGCTTCGTAATTCTGCACGGCACGGACACCATGAGCTACACCGCGGCGGCGCTTTCCTATCTGATTCAGGACAGCCCCAAGCCTATCGTGCTCACCGGCTCGCAAAAGCCCATGGGCAATCCCTTTACCGACGCCAAGCTCAACCTGTACCAGAGCCTGCTCTATGCGCTCGACGAGCATTCGCACGACGTTTCGATCGTGTTTGGCGGCGTAGCCATTGCCGGCACGCGCGCCCGCAAACAGCGCACCATGAGCTTTAACGCGTTCATTAGCGTCAACTATCCGCCCATTGCCTACATCCGCAACGACCGCATCGTGCGCAACGGGCTCCACGGCACCCATCAGGGCGGAAACCCGGTTCGTTTCTACGACAGCATCGACCCGCGCGTGTTTGTACTCAAGCTTACGCCCGGCGTAAACCCGGGCATCCTCGATGCCCTTGCCGATAGCTACGATGCTGTAATCCTGGAGACCTTTGGCATTGGCGGTATTCCCGAATTTGGCGAGTCCGGCGAGTCATTCCAAGAGGCAATTTTCCGCTGGGTCGATTCGGGCCGCACCGTCGTTATGACCACACAGGTCCCCGAAGAGGGACTCGATCTGGGTGTTTATGAGGTCGGCCGTGCTTACGCCGATCATCCGGGCATTCTGCGCGGCGACGACATGACTACTGAGACGCTCGTGGCCAAGACCATGTGGGCACTCGGCCAGTCGCGCGATGCGGCCGAGATTCAGCGCCTGTTCTACAGCCAAGTCAACCACGACCGTATCCCGATGGCGTAATCTCTAAGGCAGCTCCACTTATCGCAACCTTAAACGACAGGTGGTCCCCCTCGGGCCGTGCAAAAATCGGAGTATTCTGCAATTTCTCCGCCGGAGGCATAGAATCGGCCGATTGTTAGACGAACTTTTAGGACGAAGGGGCCGTCTAGTAAATATTTATGGCTCTGTTAGACCAGGATTGACATGCCGACCTGCCGGCTAACTCGCCGTCTCCC
>CAJMBB010000211.1 GCA_905211615.1 uncultured Collinsella sp.
CGCACGTCTGCCAGTCAAAGCCCATTTCGGAGCTGTTGTAGCCGATTTCCTTGATGGTTTCGCGGACAACCTTCGGCAGATCGGCATAGCCCTTGGTGCTGATTTCACCTGCGATGACGGCCATGCCGGTCGTCACAAGGGTTTCGCAAGCCACACGGGAGCCGGGATCCTGTTCAATCAATGTATCAAGGATGGCGTCGGAAATCTGGTCGGCGACCTTATCGGGATGACCTTCGGTCACCGACTCCGACGTAAAAACAAAGGACCCGTGTTGGGGCGGGATGGAACGAAGTTCTTCTGACATGATTGTCCTTTCAAAAACGTGTCCCGGCGACCGTTACCATTCCGCCGGGCTCTCTATGCAAGGGCACATCATAGCGCGTAAATCAAACATTCACACCCTTTCCGCACCTACTCATTGGGGACAGACTTAAATGACCAGCCTTACCTAAGTGCCGACAGGTTGCCCAAAGACTGGTCATTTAAGTCTGTCCCCAATGAGTAGGTCGGTGCCCTTTGTGCGGAGGTTGCTTTGATGCTTTATACTGGTGCGGTTAGACATCCATCCTGCAATCGAGGAGATATCCATGGCATCAGACGTTCGCGTCCGCTTTGCACCCTCACCGACGGGCAAGCTGCACATCGGCGGCGCCCGCACCGCTATCTATAACTGGGCTTTCGCCCGCGCAAACGGCGGCACGTTCATCCTGCGCATCGACGACACCGACCCCACCCGCTCCACCGACGAGAACACGCAGATCATTCTGCGCGCCATGCGTTGGCTGGGCCTGGACTGGGACGAGGGTCCCGAGGTGGGCGGCGACTTTGGCCCCTACGCCCAGACCGAGCGCCTGGACCTGTACAAGCGGGCCGCCCAGAAGCTTTGGGACGAGGGCAAGGCCTATCCCTGCTTCTGCACCAAGGAGCAGCTCGAGGCCGACCGTAAGGCCGCGCAGGAGCGCAAGGACCCCTTCCAGGGCTATCAGCGTCGTTGCCGCGATCTTGACCCCGAGGAGGCCCGCCGCCGCATCGAGGCCGGCGAGTCCTACGTCCTGCGTATTAAGGTGCCCGAGGACCGCGGCGACGTCGTCATCCACGACGCCGTCCACGGCGAGGTGACCTTCGACGCCAAGGAGCTCGACGACTTTGTCATCTTCCGCTCCGATGGCACGCCCACGTACAACTTCGCGACCGTCGTCGACGACGCCATGATGAAGATTACCCATGTCATCCGCGGCGACGACCACCTGTCCAACACCCCGCGTCAGGTCATGGTCTACGAGGCCCTCGGCGCGCCCGTGCCTACGTTCGCCCACATCTCCATGATCTTGGGTGCCGACGGCAAGAAGCTCTCCAAGCGCCACGGCGCCACCTCGGTGGAGGAGTACCGCGACGCCGGCTACCTGTCTGACGCCTTCGTCAACTACCTGGCGCTGCTCGGCTGGTCGCTCGACGGCGAGACCACGATCATCCCGCGCGATGTCCTGGCCAGCAAGTTCTCGCTCGACCGCATCTCCAAGAACCCGGCGACCTTCGACCCCAAGAAGCTCGATTGGGTCAACGCTGAGTACATCAACGGCATGTCCGATGCTCAGTTTGCCGACGAGATCATGGTCCCCGAACTGCACGAGGCGGGTCTCATCGAGGGTAATGTCGAGTACGGCGAGGATTGGATCGACGCGCTCGCTGCCATCGTTAAACCGCGCACCAAGATGCCGGCCGACGCCGTGACCGTCGCCGCTCCCATCTTTGCTACGGCCGAGACGCTCGAGTATGACGAGAAGTCCGTCAACAAGGGCTTGGCCAAGGAGGGCATGGGTGCCATTCTGGACGCCGCCAAGGCCGCGCTCGAGGGTGTGGGCGAGTGGACGGCCGCCAACATCGACGCCGCGCTTGAGCCGCTGCCCGAGCAGATGGACCTTAAGAAGCGCGTGGTGTTCCAGGCCGTGCGCGTCGCCGTCTGCGGCAATATGGTGAGTCCTCCGCTGGGCGAGACCATGGCGCTCGTCGGCCGCGACGACTGCCTGGCGCGCATCGACCGCGCCCGCACAATGGCACTGTAATCGCTGCGCAAACGTTTGTATCCGAGCCCCGTTCACCCCGAGCGGGGCTCTTGTTTCTGAAGACGAATGGGATGGGAGGTGCAGGGACAATGGCCGAACAACTGTCGCTTTTTGGTTTGCCGGAACCGGAGG
>CAJMBB010000212.1 GCA_905211615.1 uncultured Collinsella sp.
AAGCAACCAACATATATATCTGAATTTGGATGTGGTGGGCACTTTGTTGTTGGGCGCTTTCAGGTGCGAGTGACACTTTGGGATGCGTGGCGGCCTGGGGTGGGGCGGTGCCTTGGGATGAGAGGCTTACTTACTTAGTTGAAGAGGGGCGTTATGGCTGATAGGTAGTCTTTGGCTACGTCCTCTTTTGGGGCTTGGAAGTTGTGCCAGGCCCACCATTGGACCATTCCTACGAAGCTTGAGGCTATGTGGTGTAGTAGGAAGCTTCGGTCCATGGTGGCGGCGGGGCCGTTTGGGTCGGTAGGGACGGTTTCGGCTGCTCGGGCCATGATGGTCTTGCGGAGGCAGTCGGCGAAGACGCGTGAGCCGGCGCCGGCTACGAGGGCTCGAACGCCCTGGCGGCGCTTCCAGAGGTTGTTGAGGATATGCTCGACCTGCACGAGTGGGTCGTCGAGCGGTGTGCCATCGTCGTCGAGGGCGTGGGCGCAGATGTCGCTCACGAGTTCGGACAGTAGGTCGTCTTTGCTCTTAAAGAGACCGTAGAATGTCGCGCGGCCTACGTGAGCGCGCGCGATGATGTCGCCGACGGTGATCTTGCCGTAGTCCTCTTCGCACAGCAGCTCGGAGAACGCCGCGACGATGGCGGTGCGACTTTTGGTTTTGCGGGCATCCATGGCTATGCATCCACGTGAACAAGCAGGCAACGGAGTGTGCCGGAGCAGCCCTCGTAGGGACGCTTACCGGCGCCGTAGCCGACGGCCTCGATGCGGTAACGGGCCGGCAGGTGCTCGGACGTGCGCAGTGCGGCGACGATGGCGGCGCCCGTGGGCGTCACGAGCTCGCCGGCGACCGGTGCGGGCGCGAGGGCGATATTGCCCGCCTGGCACAGGTTGACGACAGCAGGGACGGGAATGGGCATGAGGCCGTGGGCGCAGCGAATGGTGCCGTGGCCCTCGGAGAGCGACTCGACCACGATGTCCTCAATACCAAGGTCATCGAGGCAGATGGCGACCGAGCAGACGTCGACGATGGAATCGACGGCGCCCACCTCGTGGAACATGACGGTCTCGGGCGTTTTGCCGTGAGCCTTGGCCTCGGCAGCAGCGAGTACGGAAAAAATGGCGAGGGCGCGACGCTTGGCGCCATCGCTTAGCTGCGAGCCATCGATGATGGCGGTGACGTCCGCCAAAGAACGGTGATGATGGTGGTGGGCGTGATGGTGATCCTCGTGGCCATGACCGTGGGCCTCATGGTCATGCTCCTGACAGTGCTCGTGTTCGTGCTCGCCATGATCATGATGGTGGTGCTCATGCTCGTGCGTGTGCTCGGCAGCTGCTTCGTTGCCGTAGAGCCAGGCCATATCGTGATCATGGTTCTCGAGCTCCTCTGCCAGCTGGACGTCAAAGTCGCAGGCGTCGATGCCATGCTTGTTTACGCGTGTAACGGCAATCTCAAAGCCGTCGACTGGTAGCGTGGCGAGCTGCTCGCGCAGATGCTCCTCGCTGGCGCCCAGATCGAGTAGAGCCGCGACGGTCATGTCGCCGCTGATGCCCGAGGTGCCGTCGATGATAAGCGTGTGCTGATGGTTGGACATGAAATGCTCCTTAGCGGGCGCGGGATGTGCCGGCGCTCAGATGATTGATAAGACTTGCCTGGTAGGCGGCACCAAAGCCGTTGTCGATATTGACGACCGAAACACCGCTGGCGCAGGAGTTGAGCATGGCGAGCAGCGCGGCTACGCCACCAAAGCTCGCGCCGTACCCCACGCTGGTGGGAACGGCGATGACCGGACAGCTCACCAGACCGCCGACAACGCTCGCCAGAGCGCCCTCCATGCCGGCGATGGCGATGACCACCTGTGCCTGGGCAAGCTCCTCGGCATGCGCGAGCAGGCGGTGCAGGCCGGCGACACCCACGTCGTAGAGGCGGTCGACCTCGTTGCCGTAGAACTCGGCCGTCAATGCGGCTTCCTCGGCGACGGGCAGGTCGCTCGTACCGGCGCAGGCGACAACGATGCGTCCGTTGCCGGTAGGGGAGGGCTTGCCGCCCACGAGGGCGAGCTGTGCGTCTGGGACATATCCCAGGTCGATGCCGTTGTCGAGGAGCTCCGAGGTGCGGGCTGCCTTTTCGGCGTCCAGGCGCGTGACCAGGATGCGCTCCTGGCCGGCATCGCGCAGCGCTTCGATAATGGCGG
>CAJMBB010000213.1 GCA_905211615.1 uncultured Collinsella sp.
CCGCCGGTAATGCCCAGCAGGATCGTATTTCCCTCAAGTTGTATTGAATTGTTGGGTGCCGCCATCGTTTAAGCTTCCTTGCTCGGGAGCACCAGGAGGCGGTGGCAGTACGGGCAGTGCGTAATCTCGCTACCGTCGTGGTTCAGGTCGCTCATGGACGATGCCTGCAGCGCGGTGTGACAGACCGTGGGGATGTTGCCCTGGATGGTCTCGACGGCCAGGCCGCGGAACTGCTTGAGCAGACGCTCGTAGTCGGTGAGCACGTCGGCCGGCAGCGTGGCAGCAAGCGCGGTGCGCTCTTTAGTGGCGGCGTCAATCTGAGCCTGAAGGTCGGCAGCCTTGGCGCGGGCGGCCTTGGTATCGGCCTTCACGCCCTCCTCGAACTTGGCGATGATTGCCTGCGCGCGGGCCTCGCGCTCGAGCGCCTCCTTATGGGCGACAACGACGTCCTTGCGGGTGTGCTCAATCTTGTCCAGACGCTTGGCCAGGGTGGCGAGTTCATTCTCCAGGTCCTGAACCTCGCGGTAGTCGGAGCCGTCGACATGGCGCTTCTTGGCAGCCTCGATGGCGTTGTTGGTCTGAATCTCGGTGGTGTTGAGATCGTCGAGCTCAATGTCCAGATCCTTGCGCTGGGCGTAGAGCTTGGTCATCTCGGACTTGAGCTTCACATAGGTCTTGCGCTTGGAAGCGAGCTCCTTGAGCTCCGGCATATTGGCAAGTTCGCTCTTGTTGCGGGCGAGCTCCAAATCGATCTGTTGCAGCTTGAGTAGCGTAGCGCCGGCGCTCATAAGTTCTCTCCTTTTGTCACAGTCCACCATTGGCAAGGGTTCAGTATTTTAATCGCATGACGGGGGTCGACCCCGGCGTCAACTGCAGAGTTCATCAATATATCAACGAACGGCTCCTCAGAGCGGTCGTGGCCGAGCAAGATCACCGACAGCCCGCGCAAGGCAAGGTCTTGCGCCACGTGGTAGCCCGCCTCGCCCGTCACGACAACATCTGCGCCTGCGGCGATGGCGAGCTCTCCAAAGTCGCCCAGGGAGCCGCCCAAAATAGCGACGGTTCGGCACGCGTGCTCGGCTTCGCCCCACACACGCGGGTCGCTGCCAAATGCCGTGGCGGCACGGGCGGCGAGATCGCGCAGGCTACAGGGGTTGTTGAGGGTCGCGAGTGCACCCAGGCCGGTGGACTCGGGGTCGTCCACGTGCTCCAGTGAGCTCACGGGTGCGGCACCCAGCAGCTCGCTCAGGCAGACGCGGGCTTCGTGCGAGCGGTCCAGGTTGGTGTGGAGCGAAATGATGCTCACGCCGCAACGCGCTGCCTCGTAGAGTGCCGCGCTGCACTGGGGGCGTGCGGCATCAGCTGGGCAAAACGCCTCGGGCGCCTTGATGTATATGGGGTGATGCGTCAGCAGCACGTTGGCGCCGGCCTCCTGGGCGCGGTGCACATTGGCTTCGGTTGCATCGAGTGCGCAGGCAACACCGGTAATCTCCGCGGCAGGGTCGCCGACGGAGAGTCCTACATGGTCCCAACTCTCGGCATCTGTCTTGGGATAGCGTGTAAGCAGGGCGCGCTCGAGTTCGTCGACGATCATGCGGCCCCTACGATCGAGAGCAGCGTCTGGGCGAACTCATCCAGGTCGTCAGGATTCACGCGGTCATCGAAGGAGATGCGCAGTGCGCCCAGCGCCTGCTCGCGACCAATGCCCATGGCGCTGAGCACGTGGCTCGGGTCCATGCTGCCGCTCGAGCAAGCCGATCCGGCCGAAACCTCAAAGCCGGCGGCGTCGAGTTTGATGATGAGTTCCTCGGAATCCATGCCGTCAATGTAGATTGACACCATGCCGGGCAGACGGTCAGCCTGCGTGTAGTCGCCCATGGTGGCGTGGATGCGCGGGTGGGCCGTAAGCGTGGCGTAGAGCTTGTCGGAAAGGCCTTGCAGCGTCGCGCGCTCCTGCGCCACGTTGGGTGCCAGTGTGCTGGCGGCAGCGGCAAAGGCAAGCTGCGTGCGCAGGTCCTGCGTACCGGCACGACGTCCTGCCTCCTGTCCTCCGCCAAAGATGCGGGGACGCAGCGGCGTGCGGGTCTTTACGTAGAGCGCGCCGGAGGCTACGGGGCCGCCAATCTTGTGCGCGGCGACGGACATGGCATCGACGGCCAGTTCGGAGACATCGAGCGGA
>CAJMBB010000214.1 GCA_905211615.1 uncultured Collinsella sp.
GAGCATAAGTCAGCGAAAACGCCCCTAAGCGAGCAAGGTGACGTGAAAGAGGAGGGAAGCGTACTTCGGTACGCGACCGACGATTGAACGTCAGATTGCCGCCTAGGGGCGCTTGCAGCGTCGGACGGTTACGGCGTTTGGTAAAACGCCGTAACTCTAAATACGTTCCGCGATCTCGTGGATGAGGTAGTCGGTCTTTTCCCAGCCCAGACACGGGTCGGTGATCGACTTGCCAAAGACACCGCCGTCGACCGGCTGGTTGCCATCCTCCAGGTAGGACTCGATCATAAAGCCCTTGACCAGCTTGGAGATGGACTCGTTGCGGCGGCAGCTGTCGAGCACCTCCTTGCAAATGCGATACTGCTCCAGCGGACGCTTGCCCGAGTTGTCGTGGTTGCAGTCGATGACCGCTGCCGGATTGGCATAGCCGGCATGCTCGGTATAGCGTTCGGCCAGGCGTTCCAGGTGTTCGTAGTGGTAGTTGGGGTAGGTGCGCCCATCGAGACCGATGTAGCCACGCATAACGGCGTGTGCGAGCGGGTTGCCGTCGCACTCGACCTCCCAGTTGCGGAAGATGAAGCTCTGGTGCGCCTGCGCGGCGTAAATGGAGTTGAGCATAACGGTGGTAGAGCCGGCAGTGGGATTCTTCATGCCGACGGGTACCGAAATGCCGCTCGACACCAGGCGATGCTCCTGGTTCTCGACCGAGCGTGCGCCCACGGCAACATAGCTCAGCAGGTCAACGAGGTACTGGTAGTTGGACGGATAGAGCATCTCGTCGGCGGTGAAGAAGCCCGTTTCCTCAATAACGCGCAGGTGCATATGGCGGATGGCCTTGACGCCCTCGAGCAGATCGTCGGGAGCCTCGGGGTTGGGGTTGTGCAGCAGGCCCTTGTAGCCGGTGCCCTTGGTGCGCGGCTTGTTGGTGTAGACGCGCGGAATGATGATGAGCTTGTCCTTGACCTCCTCGGCGGTCTTGGCCAGTCGGTTCATGTACTCAAGCACCGAATCCTCGCGGTCGGCAGAGCACGGGCCGATGATAAGCACCTTGCGTGCGTCCTCGCCGGTAAAGACTTTGGCGACCTCGGCGTCAAATGCCTGCTTTTTGGCGGTAAGCTCGGCAGAAAGTGGCATTTCCTCGCGGATCTCCATGGGGATCGGCAGCCTGCGTTTGAATTCCATGGCCATAGGGGTCTCCTCAATCTATAGAAAGAGCAATAAGCGTATTGTCGAATGCTCGGCATTATCCGCTGTCGCACGCTAAAGTGCAAGCCCTTGTCACCCCGAAACCTACCAAAAAGGGACAGGTTTATTTTGGCAGGTTTTATCTGGGTAAACGTCGGCGGATGCCGGGAGGGAGCGGCGCCGCGCGGGACCCTAAGGCTGTTGTCGGTTCCCTAGGAAATACCCTGTGGGCAAAAAATGCCAAATATGAGTACGGTTGCTATCTTAGTATCATATTGCCTTCGCAAAATAATAGACATAACAGCAAAATATGTTCATTAACGCAAACACATATAAGTCCGCTATGGTGCTGTTTGATCAATTTAGGGACGCGTGTAAGCCGTGGGAGCGGCATTTGAGGCGGTTTTGGCTGTTACTAAAAAGGTAACAGTACTCATATTTGCCCTTTTTTGCCCACGGGGTCTGGAAAGCGCCGTCAGTGAGGTCTCAGGGAAGGCGTTTCGAGGCTCGAAGGACACAAAACGGGGGCGCAGGTTGTCCTGCGCCCCCGTTCTCGGGCGTTATCCGCTCCTTGCGGCCGAATCTACGCAGCCTCGTCGAACTGCGAGTTATACAGATCGGCGTAGAAGCCACCTTGGGCGAGCAACTCGTCGTGCGTGCCCTTCTCGACGATGTCGCCGTCGCGAATCACCAAGATCACGTCGGCGTTGCGGATCGTGGACAGGCGGTGCGCGATGACAAAGCTGGTGCGGCCCTGCATCAGCGCATCCATGGCGCGCTGAATGAGCTCCTCGGTACGGGTATCGACGTTGGAAGTCGCCTCGTCCAGAATCAGTGCCGGGCGGTCGGCCAAAATGGCACGGGCGATGGTCACGAGCTGGCGCTGACCCTGCGACAGGTTAGTGCCCTCCTCGTTGATCATAAAGTCGTAGCCGCCGGCGAGCGTATGGATAAAGTGGTCGCAGC
>CAJMBB010000215.1 GCA_905211615.1 uncultured Collinsella sp.
CGGTGGGTATCGTACAATCCATATGGCGGCATCGTTCGGGCGCCGCGTAACCGCTGGAGGGGTTTGCCATGAAAATTCCCGTAGATAAGCTGACCCGCGCTTTTAAGATGGGCGCGTCCGTTAAGAAGGATTCCGATACACCTGTGCGCGTCTCGGTCTATCTGGATTCGTCCGCCTCGCGCTTTCTGGCCGAGACGGTGCGTGACGCCTTTGTGCCGCAGACGACCTCGGGCATTGTGCGCGTCGAGCGTCTGGGGGAGGAGCGAATTGCTCCAAAGACCGATACCGATGTGGTGCTGGTGCTCTCGTGTGGTTCCGACCGCTTGGAGAGTGCCGTGCAGGAGCTCGTGATCGCCGGCGCGCCCGTGTGCGTGCTTGCCGAGTCTGCTGTGGAGGTGCCGTTTATCGAGGAGTCTACGCCCATGCTCGGCGTGGTAGCGGCAACCGATAAGACGTATCTGCTCGAGACGCTTGCCCGCTGGATTCTCGATCGCACCGACAAGGAAACGGCTTTTGCGGCGAACTTTGCCTTCATGCGCATCGCTGCGGCCAATCGTATCATCACCTCGTGCGCGCTCACCAATATGGCGACCGGTGCGCTGGTGTTTTTGCCGGGCGCCGATTATCCCGTTATGGCGCTGGCGCAGGTGGGCATGCTCTTTGAGCTCGCTGCCGTCTTTGGACGCGGCATTAAGCCCGAGCGCGGCTACGAGGTCGCGGGCGTGCTTGCCGGCGGTCTTGTGATCCGAGCGGTCACCCGCGCACTTGTCAAGCAGACGCCGCATATTGGGTTTGCCGTCAAGGCGCTCACTGCTGCCGCGGGCACCTATGGCATGGGCCGTGCGCTCGTTTCGCTCTACGAGCGCGATGTCGACTACAGCCGTGCCAACGAGGTGGTCACTGCCACGTTCTCCCGCGTTCGCGATCTGGTGACCACGGTCGCGGGCGCTACCCGTCCTATGGCGTCCTATCAGGACGCATCAGATCTCGCTGCTTAGGGGTTTTCCGTTGCGCGTTGCATACCAAGACTGTTTTCATTTAATTGAGCCGTTGCTCGCCAAGGTCGAGAAGCCGAGTCGCTATATCGATCACGAGTGGGGCACGCTTTCCAAGGCCGATGCCGACTACCGTTGCTGCCTGATCTATCCGGATGTGTACGAGGTCGGTCTGCCCAACCAGGGTATCGCCATCCTCTACAACATCCTTAACCAGGCCGAGGGCATCTCCTGCGAGCGTGGCTATGTGCCGTGGCCCGATATGGGTGACGCTATGCGCGAAGCGGGCATTCCGCTGCTCTCGCTTGAGGGTGCAGCGCCGGTCGCTTCGTTTGATATCGTCGGTCTGCATGTGCCGCACGAGATGGCGGTGACGAACTTCCTCGAGGCACTCGACCTCGCTGGCATTCCACTGTTGGCGGCCGACCGAGGCGAAGACGACCCTATCATCATCGCCGGCGGCCCCTCGGTGTACCACCCCGAGCCGTACGCGGCCTTCTTCGATGCCATCCTCATCGGTGAGGGCGAGGAATCGCTGCTCGAGACCTGCCAGCTGCATCGCCGCCTGCGTGACGAAGGGGTCCCGCGCGCGCAGATTGTCGAGCAGCTTGCATCCATTGCCGGCAACTACGTGCCATCGCTCTATGAGGTTCGTCACGACGAGCCCTGCTCGCCGCATGGCTACACCGTGCCGCGTGAAGGCAAGGATGCGCCGACCGTGGTCTACAAGCGCGTCGTCGAGGATTTCGGCGCCACGAATCCGCTGTCGCAGTCGTGCGTGCCCTATGCGCAGCTGGTTCACGACCGCCTGTCTATCGAGATCCTGCGCGGCTGCGCCCGCGGCTGTCGTTTTTGCCAGGCCGGCATGACGTATCGTCCGGTGCGCGAGCGCTCGGCCGACCAAATCGTCTCGTCGGTGATTCAGGGTCTGGAAAAGACCGGCTATGACGAGGTGTCGCTGACCTCGCTCTCCACGACCGACCACTCCTGCATTCGCGACGTGCTCGGCAGGCTCAACCGTCGCCTGGAGGATACGGGTATTCGCGTGTCTATTCCGTCGCAGCGCCTGGATTCGTTTGGCGTGGATATGGCCGAGTCGGTTGCCGGCGAAAAGAAGGGCGGCCTGACGTTCGCGCCCGAGG
>CAJMBB010000216.1 GCA_905211615.1 uncultured Collinsella sp.
CGAGCGAGCCCAGGACCTGACCGAACGAAAAACTTACCCGCCTCGCCCGGCCAGGTCCTGCGGTGACTTGCTTGCCGCCTGGACGGCGTCTTGGCGCCTAGATACTTGGCTGATTTTTTTGGAATGAAGGGGGCTCCTTGTTGGCAAGGAGCCCCCTTCTGCTTTTGGTTACTTTGGGATTGTGGGTGCTTCTTTATTTGGCGTCGGCCCAGGTTATGCCGGTGCTGGCTTCGGCGATTAGGGGGACGCGGAGGTCTACTACGTGTTCCATGACGTCGCGGACCATGGTGGTTAGGCGCTCGACTTCGTCGATGGGGCACTCAAAGTCCAGTTCGTCGTGTACCTGCAGGATCATGTGGGCGGCAAAGCCTTCTTCTTCCAGGCGACGGCTTACGCGGGCCATCGCAATCTTGATGATATCGGCAGCGGTTCCCTGCATGGGGTGGTTCATGGCCGTGCGCTCGCCAAAACCGCGAAGTTGCGGGTTTTTGGCCTTGAGCTCCGGAATATGACGACGGCGGCCGTACATGGTCTCGGCGTAGCCCGTCTGCTTGGCACGTGCTACCACGTTGTCGAGGAACGTACGCACGCCCGGGTAGGCCTCGTAGTAGCGGTCGATCATGTCGCGCGCCTCGGCCATCGAGATATGCAGCGACTGCGACAGGCCGTAGGCCTGCTGACCATACACGATGCCAAAGTTCACGGCCTTGGCGCGACTGCGCAGGTCGGGCGTTACCTCGGACACCGGCACACCGAACACGCGCGCCGCCGTCTCGGCATGGAAGTCCTCGCCCTCGTTAAAGGCGCGCACCAAGTGCTCGTCACCTGAGAGATGCGCCAGCAGACGCAGCTCGATCTGCGAGTAGTCCACCGCCAAAAAGACGCTTCCCTCGCCTGCCGAAAACGCCGTCTTAACGGTACGACCCAGCTCCGAGCGCGTCGGGATGTTCTGCAGGTTCGGGTCGCTCGAGGACAGACGCCCCGTTGCCGTGATGGTCTGGTTGTACGTGGTGTGTACGCGACCGTCACCACGGCGTAGCGGGCCCAGCGTGTCCAGATAGGTGGACTTGATCTTAGACTTCTCACGCCAGTCCAAGATCAGACGCACGATTTCGTGGTCACGCGCAAGGTCGCTCAGCACCTTGGCGTTGGTCGAATAATAGCCGCGCTTAGTCTTCTTGAGGCCCTTGGTCGGAAGCCCCATCACATCAAAGAGCACATGCGACAGCTGCATGGGACTGCCAATATTAAAGGTCTCGTCACCCGCCAGGTCGCGAATACTGCGCTCAACCTCGGTAATCTGGGTCGCCAGGTCCTCGGACAGACTGTGCAGACGGTCGGGGTCCACGAGCATGCCCGCGCGCTCCATCTTGGCAAGTACCGGAACGAGCGGCATCTCGATGCCATCGAACACGTTGGCGGCATTCTCACGGGCCATGCACTCGCGCAACGGTGCCACGAGCGCCAGCGTCAGAGCCGCAGTACGGGCGGCAGGCGCCGGAGCGTCCTCACCAGCACCCTCTGCGCCGCGCGCCGCAGGCAGCGCCATCTGCAGATACGTATCGGCAAGATATGCCTCATCGAACTCGGAGCGATCGGAATCCAGCAGATAGGCAGCGACCACGGTATCGAAGATACGCGTGGAATCGGTAGCGAGCGGATCCATGAGCTCGAGTTCAGAAGAATCGATGGGCGAAAGCTCGTGCAACAACGCCTTCATATCCGGGCTCGCCACGCGACCCTCCATAAACAGACGCGCGAGCACGCCGGCGATCACGCCGTGGACGAAGTTGAAGCCCTCAACCTCAGCCGCCGCACAGCTGTCGCCCTCCTCGAACGCGAACAGGCCCTTGGACGTCGCCAACCGCAGCGTGCGCGTCAGTCCAAAGAGCGCGCCCTCTTCCTTGTCGTCGTCCACCACGGCGGCGACCCACTCGCCGGCATCAATCGCGCGGGAAACCTCAGCCGCAACGGCACCAAGCGCGTCGGCATCGCCGGC
>CAJMBB010000217.1 GCA_905211615.1 uncultured Collinsella sp.
GCCCCGGTGTGTACGCGAGCCACAACTACGAGCGCAGCCACATGGACGGCGTGCGCAACACCTTTGAGCTGGTTCGCGCCTACGTCCAGCGCTAACGATGTAGCGGCCTCGGCTGACACAGCAGTGCCGACCGAGGCCGTCCTCTCTAAGTTGCGGTGAAATAGGGACTGTTTAAGCGTTTAAAACCGCCAAACAGTCCCTATTTCACCGCAACTTATGAAGGGGATGGGACTACTTGATAGCTGCCGTAACGGTGCCGCCGCCCAGGACGATGTCGCCGCGGTAGACGACGACGGCCTGGCCGGGGGCGATGGCTCGTTGTGGCTCGTCAAAAGTTAGCAGCATTTGCCCGTCTTCGCCACGTGTAAGGGTTGCTGCCTGGTCCTTTTGACGGTAGCGGTACTTGGCACCCACGTGAATGCCGCCGGACGTGAGTTCTGCCTCCATGCGATCGGCAGGGGCGCTCCAGATCCAGTCGTTGGCCGTGAGCGCTGTGGCCGTCAGGTCCTCGGCCTCGCCCAGATGCACAATGTTGTTGGCGGTATCGACGCCCGTTACGTACACGGGGTGCGCCATCGCGACGCCCAAGCCCTTGCGCTGGCCGATGGTATAGCGCAACGCGCCGTTATGGCGTCCGACCACGCTGCCGTCGCGCCATACGATGTCGCCCGGTGCAGCGGCATGTCCGCAGCGGCGCTCGATATAGCCCGCGTAGTCGCCGTCCGCGATAAAGCAGATATCCTCGCTCTCGGCCTTCTGGGCGTTGATGAAGCCCTGCTCGGCGGCAATGCGGCGCACATCGCGCTCTTTGTCCAGCCCAGCCAGCGGAAAGATCGTGTGTGCTAGGCGCTCCTGCGTGAGCGAATACAAAAAGTAGCTCTGGTCCTTCTTGGGGTCCTCGCCGCGATGCAGCTGCCATGTGCCGTCGGGCGCCTGGCTCGTCTTTGCGTAGTGGCCTGTGGCGATGTAGTCGCAGCCCATATCGAGTGCCGCATCGAGCAGCGCGCCAAACTTAATATGGCGGTTGCAGATAATGCACGGATTGGGCGTCAACCCCTCCTGATAGGCAGTCACAAATCGCTCGATAACGTTGCGGTCGAAGGTCTGCTGCAG
This sequence comes from uncultured Collinsella sp., assembly GCA_905211615.1. GTDB lineage: Bacteria > Actinomycetota > Coriobacteriia > Coriobacteriales > Coriobacteriaceae > Collinsella. The sequence goes on from CAJMBB010000217.1 coordinate 1,114, forward strand.
GTCGAGCACATGGTGGGGTATCCCCAGGCGCTCGGCGACGGCCTTTGCATCGGCGATGTCGCGGTCAACTTTGCTCATGCCCGTGACGGGATCGGGCGCGGGACAGGTGAGGCGCATGGTGGCACCGACGCATTCGTAGCCCTGGCTTTTGAGCAGGTACGCAGTCACGCTGGAATCGACACCGCCGCTCATGGCGACGAGCACGCGCTTGTTGTGCATGGGGAGGTTCTCCTTGGTGGCATGTGGCCAAAAAAGAAAAGCGGCGCGGGAGGCTGGTTCCGCGCCGCAGACATTGTAGCAAGTTCGGACGTCTCGTGGGACACCCTGATGGGATGGGCTCAGACTGCCGGGAGAGAGGAGACCGGTTCGTCCTGGGCTCAACCTATGGGCGACGGGCCCTTAGTCCTGGAAGAGTGCCGTGGACAGGTAGCGCTCACCGGTATCAGCGAGCAGAGCCACGATGGTCTTGCCCTCGTTCTCGGGGCGCTTGGCCAGCTGTAGTGCGGCCCACACGGCGGCACCGGACGAAATGCCCACGAGCACGCCCTCCTTGTGGCCCACGGCGCGGCCGGTGGCAAAGGCGTCCTCGTTCTCGACGGGGATGATCTCGTCGTAGACCCGCGTGTCGAGGACGTCGGGCACAAAGCCGGCGCCGATGCCCTGGATCTTGTGCGGGCCGGCCTGGCCCTTAGAGAGCACCGGGGAGGTGGCGGGCTCGACGGCGACAACCTGAATCTCGGGGTTCTGCTCCTTGAGGAACTCGCCCACGCCGGTCACGGTACCGCCGGTGCCGACGCCGGCGACGAAGATATCGACCTTGCCGTCGGTGTCATCCCAGAT
>CAJMBB010000218.1 GCA_905211615.1 uncultured Collinsella sp.
TGCCGCCGGGCCATCCCCGTCATGAGGTCATGCTCGACATCTCCTCAGCCTTTCGGGATTGGCCCGAAGTCGAGAGATTTCCATCAGCTTCCCGTCGGTCGATGACCGGTTCACCACGCAGGGAGAGCGTGACGGAAGGTCTCGCAAAAAGGCTCCGAGCGCGGCGTGCTCACGCCCGTCGTGGTGCGCCCGAAGGGGGATGGCTGCTACGAGCTCGATCATGTGCGAGGAGAAGACGAACCAGTCGTTGCAGATCCAATATGGATCTCGCCAACCTCGGCAAGCTGCTCGATGAGTGGAAGTCCTGTCGGGTCGTCTATTTCAACACCACCCAGAATGATGGTGTCATCGCGCAGGTCGATCTGTGTGTTGAACACAGCGAGGTTAAAGCCGGAGGCTACAAATCCGATAGCAGCCAGGACGAGCCCCGTGGCAACAAGCCCACCCGCTACGGCAAGGTAAATCTTTTTACGCTGGACATGTTTGCACTCCTTCCTATGCCGTGAGCGGCGCCGCTTCAGCGACCCTGCGGCTCTTATTGCCTCGATCTTTCCAGAAGGGCGAAACGGCTTTCTTCGCCCAAAGGGCAGAGAGGCGCGCGATTTGCTTGGACGCCGTCCAGGCGCCGGCTCCCGCGAGAAGCGCCACACCGATGGAAGCGAATCCCATTCCCATCGAGGTTAAAACGTACGGAACATGCACGATAATGATGCCGTCCACGGCGAACAGGAGCCCCACCACGCCCGCGCCCCCGAATGCCGCGGCCACGATCCACACGCAGAGCGCAAGAACCCAAATGCAGATGTAGACCGTAGCGGCAACGGCGACGAACGCGAGCAGCAGCGGAATCCATACCGGAGAGCCCACGATGGCGAGCGCCCATAGAAGCGCCGTGCTCTTGCGCTTGGTCCTCGCAATTGCGCGCGGCACGGCGGGCAGTTCGTCGAGCGTTGCCTCGGCGACCTCACCGAGCGTGCCCATGGCGGCCACAGCCTCGGCCTCCGTCATGTCGTCCTCCATACGGTCGGCGATGACCTCCGCGTAGAACTCCTGCGTTTCCTTTACCTGATCTGCCGGCAGGCAGGCCAGAAGCTCGCCCAGCCGGTCCAAGAACTCATCGCGCGTCATGGTGCGCTCCCTTCACGTAACGGTAGATCTCCTGCACGGATGGCCATTCGGCGAGGAACTCGGCGATACGCTCATGCCCGGTGTCCGTGATGCGGTAGTACCTTCGCAGCCGCCCGTTGTGCTCGGCGGAGCGCGCCGTGATGCACCCCGCCTTCTCCAGGCGCTTGAGCAACGGATAGAGCGTGGACTCCGTGAGCCCCATGCTCGCGGGCACGTCCTTCACGATCTGATAGCCGTAGGATTCCTCGCCCGAGACGGCCGCGAGTACGCAGGCCTCGAGGAAGCCGCGCTTCATCTGTACCTCCATCCGCACACCTCCTTTCGTAGTATACTGTGTAACACCTACTATATGATACATAGTATATGATGTCAACAGTTGTCGTAGTTGTTGGGTGTTCCTATAGTTTTGTCAACCGTCGGGGCTACTCCCGGTAGGGCACCCGGTCGCGCATCACGGCGTATATCGCCCTGAGCCGCTTCCTCGCGACGGCCTTGAGCGCCCGCCCGTGCCCCATGCCCCGCGCCCTGCAGGCCCGGTAGTACTCGCCGTAGCGCCCCGAGGACCTCACCAGGCTGTTGCACGAGAAGATCAGCAGGGACTTGAGCCTCGCGTCGCCGCGCCTGGACGCCCTGACCGACCTCACCGACGTGCCGGAGCTCCTCACCCTCGGGGCTATGCCGCAGTACGAGGCCAGGTGGTCGTGGTCCGGGAACCTCCCGATGTCGACCGACACCGCGAGCTGCGCCGCGGTCCTCGGGCCGATGCCGGGCACGGTGAGCAGGCACGCGTAGGTCTCGTCGCCCTCGA
>CAJMBB010000219.1 GCA_905211615.1 uncultured Collinsella sp.
AGGAGGCCTACGTGCCCACCTCTCAACTCCGCCGCTTCACCCTGCCCGATTCGGCGCCCATCATGCGCCGCGTCATGGGCTTTCTGTCCGACCAGGCCCGCACGCTCATCCATGCCGGCGTGTCGCGCGACCGCATCTGCATCGATCCTGGCCCGGGCTTTGGTAAGTCGGCTAACGAGGACATCGTCATCCAGCGCGAGACCGCCAAGATGGCGTCACTGGGCTATCCGCTCATGTGCGCCGTGTCGCGCAAGCGCTTTGTGGGCGCCGTCTCGGGCGTGACCGAGGCCGCCGAGCGCGATGCCGCTACGTTTGGCGTGTGCCTGGGCGCCATCCAGGCCGGTGCCAACCTCGTGCGCGTGCACGATGCCGCGGGTTTTGCGCAGTTCCTGAACGGCTACTGGGCGGTTGCCAAGCCGCAGCCGCGCCGCGCGTTTGTGGCCGTGGGTTCCAACCTGGGGCATCGTTGCGACAACATCCGCGCCGCGCGCGACATGATCGCCGAGATTCCGCTCACCTGCGTGTCTAACTCCTCCAAGATCTACGAGAGCGAGCCGGCCTACGAGACGCGCCAGGACGCGTTTGCCAACGCCGTCATCGAGATCAAGACCGAGCTGGCGCCGTTGGTGCTGCTCGACGAGCTCATGAAGATCGAGGCCGAGCTGGGGCGCGACCGCTCCAAAAAGGCCAAGGCCAACGGTCCGCGCACCATCGACCTGGACCTGCTGTGGATGGACGGCGAGACCCACGGCGGCAAAAAGCTGCGCCTGCCGCATCCACTGATCGGCGAGCGCGATTTTGTGCTGGTGCCGCTTGAGGACTTGATGCACGACCCGGCGCGGTTCTTCCGCTACAACGGCGTCGAGGTCAAGGAGCCCGAGGACCGCGTGGGCCATATCGTGGGCGAATTGGGGCGTATGTAGATGATCGAGATGAATGCTGTTGCCGCCGGTACCGAGCTTGACGCCGCGCGTGACGCGGGCCGCGAGGGTGCGTCCGCGGGCTGGTGCGCTTGGAGCGCGGGCGAGGCGTCGTTGACGTTTTCGCTGGTCGTGCGCCCGGATGTGAACATGCATGCCTTCCACGGCCTGCCGTTTGTGGCCGCGATGGGCATGATGGACGCGCTCGTGGGCACGGCTTCGACGCCGGGGTTGGGCCTTGCCGGTAAGGTGGGTATCCAGTGGCCGAGCGATATCGTGTGCGGTGCGCCTGCGTTTGAGACGTCGTTTGCACGCGTCTCCGTCAACGGTGGCGCCGGTGCCGCAGGCATGTTCGGTGCCGTGACGGTGGATATTGAGCGTTCGGCGCTGAGCGAGCTTGGTGTGGACGTGGCTGACGAAGCGCTGGTCGAGGAGTTGGCCGCCGCCGTGCTGACCCGTGTGGACACCTGGGCGGTTGTTGCCAACACGCCGCAGGGCGCTGCCGGTCCGCTGACCCCCGTGTTGGGCGAGTACTTCGACATGGTGCCGCTGCTGGGCCGCCAAGTTGCGGCGGTGTCGCCCAACGGCTTGCCGCTTGCGGTCGGTGTGTTTGCGGGCCTGGACATCTGGGGTCGCGCGACCATTAAGACCGATGCCGGCGAGCAGGAGTTTCCGCCCGAGGCCGTGCGCATTCGCGGACTGTAACGCGAGGCGCCCGCGCTCAAAGATAACGATGACAACGAAGCCCTCTTCGGCCTGTGAACTGCGTCCCAAATCTTGGACGCCCTAAATAGCGACTAGGCCGCGAGGGC
>CAJMBB010000220.1 GCA_905211615.1 uncultured Collinsella sp.
CGTTGGCGGCCTCGACGGCTGCCGCCAGGCGTGCGGCGTCGGCAGACTGAGGAGCTGTCTTGGCGATGGTCTCGACAGCGATAGAAGAGGCCACCTCGCCGGCAGCGTGACCACCCATGCCGTCGCATACGCAAAAGAGCGGCGACTGCACCAGGTAGGAATCCTCGTTGTGCGGGCGCACGCAGCCAACGTCAGAGCGGGCGCCCCACATGAGTTGCGTGGTGGTGCCGGCATCATAGGTCGAGTCGGTCTCGATGCGTTCCTCGGTCAGGGGCTCAAAGCTCATGGTCGAGCCGGGGTCTTTGAGCTTGGCCTCAACGGCGGCAACGTCGATCTCGGCAGTGTCACCGGGAGAGACGGTGTCGGTCTCGGCGTTTGATTCGGAATCGCCGGTGTCCGGGGAGTCGGGCTCCTCGGACACGCGGGCGGTCGACTCGTCATCTTGCGGGCTGACGTCTATAGGCTCGGGCGTCGCAAAGTGCGACGGCGCGGGCGTGTTTTGCGACTGGGTGGCGGGCTCGGCCACGGCATCGGACTCGCTTGCGGGCGCAGGCTGCGGGGTCTTGGGTGCAGGGCCGTCCTCGGGGGATGTCCCCGCCTCGGGCGCCGGCGTAGACGCGGGCGCAACCTCGGATGCCGGGGCTATGGGAAACGCCGGCGCGGCGGGCTCGGGTGCCGCAAACACCGCAGCGCTCTCGTTGATTGCCGCGGCGACAGGCTCTGCAAAGTGAGCCGGCGCCGGGGTTGCTTCGGGCGCTGTGGGCTGTTCCGCAGCATGTGCGCCGATGGGCGCCGCTACGGCATCCTCTTCGTCCTCGTTATCGGCGAGATCCGAAATATCATGCGTTACATGCGAAAGAGGCAGGGAGAACACGGTGTCCTCGGGCTCCACGGGTGCGGAGCCCGCCGGAGCGGCGTGGGCCGGCGCAGCTGTGGCGGCGGCCGGTGCCTCGGTCATAGTTGCGGACTTGTTCTCCTCGTCGATCATCGACGGTTCACCTTCATGACCACGTCGCCAATCTGGACTTCGTCGCCCTCGCGCAGCGTTGCGGGCTCAACAAGCTGGCGGCCGTTGACGAGCGTGCCGTTAAGCGAGTTGAGGTCCTCGATGATGAGCGCCGGGCCCTGCAGCGAAAAGCGCGCATGTGAGGCCGAGACGAACGGTTCGTTGATGCAGATGTCCGAAGATGGCGAGCGACCGACGATGACGGGGCCGAGCATGTCTACGTGGATGCCGCGGATACCGCGCGGACCCTTGTCCACATCAATCGTCCAGATAGCCGAGTCGCGGCGCTGCCCGCGCACAAGTCCCACGCCGGTCTTCATGACGGCGAACAGGAAGATATAGAGCAGGGCGACCAGGACGATGCGGCCTGCAAAAAGGACGATATCGATGTTCATAAGCGACTATCCCCTAAATTCAAAGGTGCTCAGGCCAAACGTCAGCAGATCGCCGTTGCGCAGCGGGCAGCGCGTAATGCGGCGGTTGTTGACGAGCGTGCCGTTGGTGGAATTGAGGTCCTCGATCGACCAATCCGAGCCCGTAAAGGTGAGCTGGGCGTGGCGGCGCGACACGTTGGGGTCGCGCAGGGCAATGTCGGAAACCGAGCGCTCGCGACCGATGGTCACCTGTGCGGAGGTGATGCTATGGCTCTCGCCGCTCACGACGTCGACGAGCTGGGCGAGCGGGCGCTGCGGGGCGCGAGTGCTCG
>CAJMBB010000221.1 GCA_905211615.1 uncultured Collinsella sp.
TGCGGCACGGCGATATTGCCGGTACCGCCCTCGATCACAGAAAAGCCTGCTGCGTGCGGATCGACCGCATCGGCGCCAATCGTGGGGTGCTCGAGCTGCAGAAACGAGGGCATGGTACTGCCCTGGTCGGCAACCGGAGTCTCGCCGGGCACAAAGGTCGAGGCGGCCTCAGCGGCCTCTTCTTCCTCGGCGTCAACGTCGGCATCGGCGACGGCGTCTTTCATCGCTTTGACAGCATCCATCATGGAGTCCATGACGGCATCGAGCTCTTCTTCCGAAGAGACCTCGATGGGGCCTGCTGCCTGTGGGGCGGCATCCTGTGCAGGGGCGTCGTCCCGAGCGGGCGTATCGTCGTTTTGCTCGATGGCGTTTTCTGCGGCAGGGGTTTCCGCCGTAGCGCTTTCGTCCAAGATGGAGTCGTCGACGTCGATATCTTCGCAGGTAACAGCGTCAGCATCTGCGGCGACGCCTGCTGAATCATCAATATGCTGTTGAGTCTGGGGGTCCAGCTCGTCTGTCATAGGCATGTGCTCCTCATCGTTGTTCGTCACCCTATGATAAAGTCTCGCGCCGACATCCCGCGCCCCGCAGCAAAGTTTCAAAACGTGTTCGATGACTCGTTTGGCTGACAAAATTCGGCCTCTTTATCCAGTTCGTGCTTGACATTCCCTTCGCCGAATGACGTTGTGCCGTTCGCCTGCTGCGGTCTTTATTTTTCACTTGAACCCGCTAAAGTTGCATTTCAGCTTTTGGCGCGTGAAGTTGGATACGCGCAGTCGGCGGGCGTGCCCGTCGCGATTTGAAAGGACTTTGTATGGGACTTTTCACTGGTAAGACCGTGATCGTCACCGGCGGCGGCAAGGCAACGCTTAAGGACGGTTCCGCTGGCTCCATCGGCTACGGCATCGATATCGCATTTGCCAAGGAGGGCGCGAACCTCGTCATCACCGGCCGCAACGTCGCCAAGCTCGAGGCCGCCAAGGAGTCTCTCGAGGCCGAGTACGGTGTCAAGGTTCTGCCTGTTCAGGCCGATGTCTCGGCTGGTCAGGACAACGAGGCCGTCGTCCAGAACGTCATCGACAAGGCCATTGAGGAGTTCGGCCGCATCGACGCCGTCGTCAACAATGCTCAGGCTAGCGCCTCGGGCGTGACCATCGCCGATCACACCATGGATCAGTTTAACCTGGCCATTTACTCCGGTCTGTATGCTACCTATCTGTACATGCAGAAGGCCTATCCGCACCTGAAGGAGACCAAGGGTTCCGTGGTCAACTTTGCCTCGGGCGCCGGCCTGTTTGGCAACTATGGCCAGTGCAGCTATGCTGCCGCCAAGGAGGGCATCCGCGGCCTGACCCGCGTTGCCGCCAACGAGTGGGGCAAGGACGGCATCAACGTCAACATCGTGTGCCCGCTTGCTTGGACCGCTGCGCTCGAGAACTTCCAGGATGCCTATCCCGAGGCGTTCAAGGCCAACGTCCACATGCCGCCGGCTGGTCACTACGGCGACGTCGAGAAGGAAATCGGCCGCGTGGTCGTTCAGCTCTGCGGTCCCGACTTTAAGTACATGAACGGCGAGACCGTCACCCTCGAGGGTGGCATGGGCCAGCGGCCGTAGGGGTTACGCGGTTTTACCAAACCGCGTAACGGCTCGACGCTGCGCGGGCCGCATT
>CAJMBB010000222.1 GCA_905211615.1 uncultured Collinsella sp.
TCCGCACGAACAGGAGGCGCCAGTGGCGCCTCCGTCGTGAGCCAGGACTGTCCGAAATAGCGAGTAAAGGTCCGGGGCCTCGCTACGGGGCAGCCTGGGATGGTTATTAGAGATGCAGCACGCGGTCGCGGATCTCCTCGGTTCGACCCTGGTTCCAGAACTGGGTACCGATGTAGCCGCACGTACGACGAGCGACATTCATCTTCTCCTGGTCGCGGTTGCCGCAGTTGGGGCACTCCCACACCAGCTTGCCATCGTCCTCGACAATCTTGATCTCACCGTCGTAGCCGCACACCTGGCAGTAGTCGCTCTTGGTGTTGAGCTCGGCGTACATGATGTTGTCGTAGATGTACTGCATCACGCGAATGACAGCCTTGAGGTTGTCCTGCATGTTGGGAACCTCGACGTAGGAGATGGCACCGCCCGGCGAAAGCTGCTGGAACATACCCTCGAACTTGAGCTTGTCGAATGCGTCGATCTCCTCGGACACATGGACGTGATAGCTGTTGGTAATGTAGCCCTTGTCCGTCACGCCCGGGATAATGCCAAAACGGCGCTGCAGGCACTTGGCAAACTTGTAGGTCGTCGACTCAAGCGGGGTGCCGTACAGCGAGAAGTCGATATCGCTTTCGGCCTTCCACTCGGCGCACTTGTCGTTCATGTGCTGCATGACGGCCATGGCAAACGGCGTGCCCTCCTTCTCGGTGTGGCTGTGACCCGTCATGTACTTAACGCACTCATACAGGCCGGCATAGCCCAGGCTGATCGTAGAGTATCCGCCCACGAGCAGCTTGTCGATCGTCTCGCCCTTCTTCAGACGCGCCAGGGCGCCGTATTGCCAAAGAATCGGCGCGGCGTCAGAAAGTGTACCCATCAGGCGCTCATGACGGCACAGCAGGGCACGGTGACACAGCTCAAGGCGCTCATCGAAGATCTTCCAGAACTTGTCCATATCCTGGTGCGAGCTCAGTGCGACATCAGGCAGGTTGATGGTCACAACGCCCTGGTTAAAGCGACCATAGTACTTGGGCTTGTTCGGGTCGTAGTTCAGCGCGTTGGCAACGTTGTTAAAACCGTTGCCCGAACGGTCGGGCGTCAGGAAACTGCGGCAACCCATGCAGGTGTAGCAATCGCCGTTGCCGGCGGTCTCGCCCTTAGACAGCTTGAGCTCGCGCATCTTCTTCTCGGAGATGTAATCGGGCACCATGCGCTTGGCGGTGCACTTGGCAGCCAGCTGGGTCAGGTAGAAGTACGGGGAATCCTCGTGAACGTTATCGTCCTCGAGTACATAGATAAGCTTGGGGAATGCCGGGGTAATCCACACGCCGGCCTCGTTCTTAACGCCCTCGTAGCGCTGGCGAAGCGTCTCCTCCACGATCATGGCAAGGTCGTGCTTCTCCTGAGGCGTACGGGCCTCGTTAAGATACATAAAGACCGTCACGAACGGCGCCTGGCCATTGGTGGTCATAAGGGTCACGACCTGATACTGAATCGTCTGGACGCCGCGACGGATCTCGTCACGCAGGCGATCCTCAACGACCTCGCGAACCTTTTCGGGAGATGCGGAAACGCCGAGCTCCTCGAGCTCGCGGGCGACCTCGCCACGAATCTTTTGACGGCTCACCTCAACAAAGGGGGCAAGATGGGTCAGCGAG
>CAJMBB010000223.1 GCA_905211615.1 uncultured Collinsella sp.
GAGCCGATGATCTTCTTGGGATCGTAGCCGGTCAGGTGCCACAGCTCGGTACACACGACGTCGCAGGGGTTGGAGATGCTTACAAAGATGCCGTCAAAGCCGGCGTCGACGATGCGCTTGGCAAAGGTGCGGGCGGCGTCGGTGGTAAAGAATAGCTCACCGTCGCGGTTGCCGGCGGCCAGCGCAACCTTGCCGGCGGCGTTGACGATGACGTCGCAGCAGGCCAGCTCCTCGTAGTGGTCGTAGCAGTTGACGATCTTGGTGTTGTACGGGACAAACGAAAGGGAGTCGCGCAGGTCCTGGACCTCGGACGTCACCTTGGCCTGGTTGATATCGCACAGGTACAGCTCATCGGCAATGCCCTGCATGAGCAGACTGTTGGCAACATGTGCTCCTACGTGGCCCTGGCCGACCACACCGATCTTACGCGTCTGGTACATATATGTATCCTTTCGGCCGAGTTTTTCGCGTCGAACCATTGTAGCGTCCTGCTGCCACTTTGCTAGGCTAAAGCGCCATAGATTTTTGGGCATGCCTTAATCTCTACTTTTGGAGTGATTTGGGCCGCTGACGGCATCGCTGGGCGATGTGCTCGCGCGGATGGGGCCGCTCGTTGTACCATAGCTGCAACTGACTCGTAAGGAGCATCCATGCCCATTCGCATCCCCGACGCCCTCCCTGCCGCCGCGCAGCTCGAGAGCGAGAACATCTTTGTCATGACCGAGTACCGCGCGCTGCACCAGGACATCCGTCCGCTGCGCGTGCTCATCCTCAACCTCATGCCCACCAAGATCGCCACCGAGACGCAGATTATGCGCAAGCTCTCCAACACGCCACTGCAGGTGGAGGTGGACCTGCTGCGCACCAAGACTCACGAGGCCACGCACGTGAGCGCCGGCCATCTGGAGACGTTTTACCGCACGTTCGACGACATCCGCGACATCCACTACGACGGCCTGATCATCACGGGCGCGCCGGTGGAGCAGATGCCGTTCGAGGAGGTCGACTACTGGCCCGAGCTCTGCCAGATCATGGATTGGTCCACCACGCACGTGCACTCTACGCTGCACATTTGTTGGGGCGCGCAGGCGGGGCTCTACCATCATTACGGTATCCAGAAGTACGACCTGCCGGCAAAGGCGAGCGGCGTGTTCGAGCATTATCTGGTGAAGCCGCAAAGCCCGCTGGTCCGCGGCTTTGACGACCGCTTCTATGCCGTACATTCGCGCAACACCGACGTGCGCCGCGAGGACGTGGAGGCCGAGCCGCAGCTTGAGGTCGTGGCCGTGTCCGACGAGGTGGGCCTGTATATCGTCAAGTCGACCGACAGCCGCCGCTTCTTTGTCTTTGGCCATCCCGAGTACGATACCGACACGCTGCGTTTGGAGTACGAGCGCGACGTGAAGCGCGGGCTTAACCCTCAGGTGCCGGCGCATTACTTCCCGAACGACGACCCCACCGCCGAGCCGCGCAACGTCTGGCGCAGCCAGGCTCAGCTGTTCTACACCAACTGGCTCAACTACTACGTCTACCAGACCACGCCCTACGACCTGGCCCGCGCCGGCGAGGAGCACTAGGCCGCCGGGAG
>CAJMBB010000224.1 GCA_905211615.1 uncultured Collinsella sp.
GAGACGCTTATGGCGCTGTCGATCACCTCGGCCACGAGTGAGACGGCCGCTCGCGTCCTTTCGGGCCTGGAGCAGCTGCGCGGTTGCGATGCCTTCTTTAGTGTGATTATCTCGCCGACGGACGAGACGGTACTGCGCAAACTGGGTATCAACGTGTGCTGCGAGCCCAAGTTTGAGCGCCGCGGTTTCTTCCATCGCTAAGTTTGAAGCACCGCGGTAATTGCATTGCATTTTGGCCGTATCGGGTTAGCGCCCGGTACGGCTTTTTGATCAATAAAGCGCCTATTTCGGCGAAAAATAGCTGTTTACCTGCCTAGAAACAATTTGAGCGGTATACAATAACCGTAACTGTTTCATCCTTAGCGGGATGCCGCATGATGGATATTACCTGCCATCGTGAGGTGTGTCGGTCGCGCACGGCGCGTTAGATGCTCGTGCTCGGTTTGAGGAGGCTGCTATGGCGGGCAAGGGTCGTGCGAGTGTCAACGATATGAAGCGTGTCGAGGTGCTGGTGTTGATGGAGATCGACCAGCAAACCGAAGACAATGGCGGGCCGTATGGTTTCTCGCGCAAAACGCTTGCCGAGCGCGTGGGGGTTTCGCCGTATCGTGCCCGCGCCGCAATCGATCGCTTGGATTCCGAAGGCATGATTGATGTCGTCTCGCGTTATAGCGACGACGGCGGTCAGCTTGCAAATGGTATTTGCCTCACCGAACGTGGCGAGTGGTATCTTGAGGGCGTCCGTACCGGCATGCTCGTTCAAGAAATGCTTGAGGACGAGGTTGCTGATCGATAGCAGCATGTAACCCTTGCCATAGCGACGCCGCCTGGGAAACCGGGCGGCGTTTTGTTTCAAGATTGAGAAATGCAATCGCGCGCGAGAAAAATTGCGAACGGTCCGCGGCGCGAGTATTACAATGAAGACCCGTAAGATGTGGATAAACAACTTCTACGGGAAGCGCAGGTAACTCAATATGACCAAGCATGTGTTCGTAACCGGTGGCGTGGTTTCGTCCCTGGGCAAGGGTATCACCGCGGCCTCGCTGGGCCGTCTGCTCAAGTCGCGTGGCTACAAAGTAACGATGCAGAAGGCCGACCCGTATCTGAACGTCGACCCCGGTACCATGAGCCCGTTCCAGCATGGTGAGGTCTTCGTTACCGAGGATGGTTACGAGTCCGACCTGGACTTGGGTCATTACGAGCGCTTTATTGATGAGAACCTGACCCGCGATTCCAACTTTACGACCGGTGCCATCTACAAAAGCCTAATCGCCCGTGAGCGTCGCGGCGACTTTTTGGGCGGTACCGTGCAGGTGATTCCCCACGTCACCAATGCCATTAAGGACAAGTTCCGCCGCATCGAGGAGCAAACCGGCTCCGATGTAGTCATCACCGAGCTGGGCGGCACGATCGGCGACATCGAGTCGCAGCCGTTTGTTGAGGCCATCCGCCAGTACCGCAAGGAGGCCGGCCCCGAGAACGTCTGCTACATCCACGTGTCGCTCGTTCCCTATATCGCCGCCGCCCACGAGGTCAAGACCAAGCCCACGCAGCATTCCGTCAAGGAGCTGGCCGGTCTGG